>NZ_JBITEO010000009.1:0-280216 GCF_044455245.1 Streptomyces sp. NPDC051310 | reverse complement strand
CGCCCGGTTACATTCCGAACCCGGAAGCTAAGCCTTTCAGCGCCGATGGTACTGCAGGGGGGACCCTGTGGGAGAGTAGGACGCCGCCGAACAATCTTTCAAGGACCCTTGGTCCCAGCGTTCATGCTGGGACCAAGGGTCCTTTTTGTTTGTACTTGAATTTCCTCGAAGCGCGTCGGACCGCCGATTGCGCGAGAATGACTGCGGTACCCGAAGACAGGAGCCATACCGATGTCCACCAACTCCTCCGACGATCGTCCGGAGCGCGAGCCGCGTCGCAGGGACGGTGACCGGGGCGGCTTCCGTCGTGACGACCGTGGGCCGCGTCGGGACGACAACCGTGGCGGTACGTTCCGCCGCGACGACCGGCCGGCGTTCCGGCGCGACGACCGTGACCGTGATCGTGATCGTGGACCGCGCCGCAGCGACGACCGCGGCGGCTTCGTAAACCGCGACGACCGTGGTGGGCGCCCCGCTGGTGGCGGCTTCCGCCGCGACGACCGCGACGACCGGCCCGGTTTCCGGCGCGATGACCGGCCCGGTTTCCGGCGGGACGACCGCCGTGACGACAACCGTGGCGGCGGCGGTGGGTTCCGGCGCGATGACCGGCGTGACGACCGTCGGGATGACCGTCCCGCCTTCCGCCGTGACGATCGCCCCGGTGCCCGGCGCGACGAGCGGCGCGACGACAACCGTGGCGGTACGTTCCGCCGCGATGACCGGCGTGACGACCGGCGTGACGACCGCGACCGTGGCGGTTTCCGGCGTGATGACCGCCGTGATGACAATCGCGGTGGTGGGTTCCGGCGTGATGACCGGCGTGATGACAATCGCGGTGGTGGGTTCCGGCGTGATGACCGGCGTGATGACAATCGCGGTGGCGGTTTCCGGCGTGATGACCGCCGCGACGACCGTCGGGATGACCGTCCCGGCTTCCGTCAGGACGACCGTCCCGGTTTCCGGCGTGACGACCGGGACCGTGATCGGGACCGGGACCGCGGTGGGTTCCGGCGCTCCGGGGACCGACCCACGTTCCCGCGGGATGACCGCGCGCCGCGGCGTGACGACCGTGACCGCGACCGGGCGCCGCGGCGTGACGACCGGGATCGCGGCGGATTCCCGCGCGACGACCGCATGCAGCGCAGGGACGACCGCCGTGACGACCGCGACCGCGGCGGGTTCCGGGGTGGCCGCGACGACCGTGCCCGGGGGCCGCGTCGCGACGACCGGGACCGGGACCGGCGTGGTTTCCGCGGGCGGGACGACCGTGGCGGTTTCCGGCGCGACGAGCGGGAGCGTGAGCCCATCAAGCGGCTTCCCATCCCGGAGGACGTCACCGGCGACGAGATCGACAAGGATGTGCGGCAGGAGCTGATGAGCCTGCCCAAGACCCTGGCCGAGGACGTCGCGAGGAACCTCGTGATGGTCGCCAAGCTCATCGACGAGGACCCGGAGCAGGCGTACGCGTACTCGCGTATCGCGCTGCGGCTCGCCTCGCGCGTGGCAGCGGTGCGGGAGGCCGCCGGCTTCGCCGCGTACGCGACGCAGAAGTACGCCGAGGCGCTGGCCGAGTTCCGGGCGGCGCGGCGGATGACCGGCAGCGTGGAGCTGTGGCCCGTGATGGCGGACTGCGAGCGCGGGCTCGGCCGGCCCGAGCGGGCGCTGGCGATGGCCGGTGAGCCCGAGGTGCAGAAGCTCGACAAGGCGGGCCAGGTCGAGATGCGGCTCGTCGTCGCCGGGGCGCGGCGGGACATGGGGCAGCTGGACGCCGCCATCGTGACCCTCCAGAGCCCGGAGCTGGCGTCCAACTCCGTCCAGCCGTGGACCGCCCGCCTGCGGTACGCGTACGCCGACGCGCTGCTGGAGGCGGGACGCGAGGACGAGGCGCGGGAGTGGTTCGCCAAGGCGCTGGAGGCCGACAAGGACGGCGCGACCGACGCGTCGGACCGTCTCGCCGAGCTGGACGGCGTCGAGTTCCTGGACGCTGCCGTGGAGGACGAGGAGCAGGACGCGGCCGACGGTGACGAGCGCTGATCGTCCGTTGCGCTGATCCGCACCGATGACGAGAGGAGGGCGGCACCCCGCGGGGTGCCGCCCTCTTTTCGTTCCGGCTGCTCGTCAGTCCAGGGTGAGGCTGCGGAGTACCAGGCCGGTCGCCGGCTTGGGTCCGAAGGACGTCGACTTCCGGGGCATCGTGACGCCTTGACGGGCGAGGTCGCGGACGACGTCCTCGCGCACCGGGTGCATCAGGACCGCCGTGCCGCCGCGGCGTGCGGCTTGGGTGACGGCGGCCGCCGTGTCGTGGATGTACGCGATGTGCTCGGGCGTGTCCGGGATGTTCCAGATGCGGTCGAGCAGTGTGGCGTGGAGGACCGTCGCGTCCAGGGTGCGCCATGACTCCGGCCGGTCGGCCGGGACCGTACGGGCCACCAGATCCGGGTCGGGGCGGTCGATCAGGTGGAAGCGGCCGTCGCCGCCGGTGAGGAGGAAGGCGTTGCTCTCGGAAGCCGCGGAGGCCAGGGCGTCCATGGCCGCGGGCAGCGGGGTGCCGTCCTCCAGGGTGCGTATCCGGAAGTGGTGGCCGAGAGCGCTGAGCGCGTCCGTGACGGGGAGGCGGTTCAGCAGCCGGTGGATGGCACGGACCTGCAGGGGGTAGCGGGCCGTGTCCACGAGGAGGACGAGTCCGTAGTTCCACGGGCCGGGCTCCGGGTGTTCCTCGCGCAGCCGCAGGTACGTCGCCCAGCGGTGGTGGCCGTCGGCGATCAGGGCCTGGTGGTGGGCGAGGTCGTCGGCGATCTCGGCGATGTCCGCCGGCTCGGTGACCGCCCACAGGCGGTGGCTGAAGCCGTCCTCCGTGGTGGTCGCGAGGAGAGGGGCGCGCAGCACGGTGCGCTCCATGACGGCGGTCGCGCCGGTGGCGGTGCCGTTGCCTCGGTAGGTGAGGAGCAGAGGCTCCAGGTTGGCGGTGGTCGTGCGCATCAGGGCGGCACGGTCCTCGACGACGTGCGGCATGACGTCCTCGTGGGGCAGCACGACCCCCTCGGCCGGGGCGGAGAGCTCCAGGGCGCCGATGAGACCGCGCTGGAGCAGGTCGCCCTTGCGCTGCTCGTACACGTACAGGGCGGGCTCCGGGTCCGGGGCGAGGACGCCTTCGGCGAGCCAGCTGTCGAGGGTCTGGGCCGCCTGGCGATGGCGGGCGCCGTTGGTGGCGGCCTGCGGAAGGATCAGCCGGACGATGTTGTGGGGATCGGCCGATTCGAGGTGGTGCAGGCCGTCGGGCCGTACGACCACGTCGTACGGCGGGGAGGTCACCGCGGCGAGGCTCCCGACCCGGTGGGCGTCGTAACGCAGCCCACGGAAGGGGAGCAGGTGCAGACCGTCGTTGGCCGCAGGACCCGTGCTGTTCATCCCAGCATCGTATGTGGGTCGGGACATGAGCGATGATCGGGGGAGCGGCTTTGAGGCAGATCGGCGTGCGGTCTCCGGCACGGCGGGGCCGGGCCGGGACGGGGCATGTTCGACGGGTCTCGGGTTCGTGAGTTCGAGCTTCGAGGGAGGACGGCGGGACATGGGGCAGCAGCAGGAAGACGGTGGCAGGACCCGGCCGAGCGGCAGTGCGGTCGCCTTGAGCGAGGCGTACGACACCGCGCTGCTGGATCTGGACGGTGTCGTGTACGCGGGCGGGGAGGCGATCGCGCACGCCGTGGAGGCGCTGGAGGCGGCGCGTGCCGGGGGGATGCACCTGGCGTACGTCACGAACAACGCGCTGCGCACGCCCGAGGCGGTGGCCGCGCACCTGACGGAGCTGGGGGTACCCGCGGAGGCCACGGACGTGATCACCTCGGCGCAGGCGGTGGCGCGGCTGATCGCGGAGCAGGTGCCCCAGGGGTCCCGGGTCCTGGTGATCGGCGGTGAGGGGCTGCGGGTCGCGCTGCGCGAGCGCGGGCTGGAGCCGGTCGAGTCGGCGGACGACGAGCCGGTGGCCGTGGTGCAGGGGTACGGAGGGCCGGAGCTGCCGTGGGGGCGGTTCGCGGAGGCGTCGTACGCGATCGCGCGGGGCGTGCCGTGGTACGCCTCCAACACCGACCTGACCATCCCCAGCGCGCGGGGGATCGCGCCGGGGAACGGCGCGGCGGTGGAGGTGGTGCGGATCGCCACGGGTGCGCAGCCGCAGGTGGCGGGCAAGCCCCTGCCGCCGATGCACCGCGAGACGATCCTGCGCACGGGTGCGCGGCGGCCGCTGGTGGTGGGGGACCGGCTGGACACCGACATCGAGGGGGCGTTCAACGGTGGCGTGGATTCGATCCTCGTGCTGACCGGGGTGACGGACCCCGCGCAGTTGCTGGCGGCGGTGCCGGAGCACCGGCCGACGTACGTGGACGCGGACCTGCGGGGGCTGCTGACGGGCCAGCCGGAGGTGACGGCGGCGTCGGGCGATGCGGCCGGCGGGTTCGCGTGTGGAGGCTGGACGGCGTCGGTGAGCGGGGGAGCGCTGGTGCTGGAGGGAGAGGGCGGGGAACCGCTGGACGGGCTGCGGGCGTTGTGCGCGGCCGCGTGGACGCAGGCGGGGCCGGGAGCGTGCGGGCTGGACGCGGGGAAGGCGCTGGCGCGGCTCGGGTGGTGACTCCGGGGCCTGCGTGCCACCGCCGGGGTGGCGGCCGTCGTCGCCCTCCGGGTGCGTGAGGACATCCGGGCGCTGACCGGACGCCCGGGGGGCTCCGGTGGCCCTGGGCGGGCGTCTGGGGCTCTCGTCACGGGTGGTGGTCGTGATGCGGCCGCGCCCCGGCTCCTCGTCCAGTCGGACAGCCGCTGTCGACGGCCTTCGCCGACCGGTCGCTGCTTGCCGGACCTGGGGAGCTCCGGATGGGGACCGGTGCAGGGTAGGCTAACCTAACCGGGTGTTGGTCCAGAGTCCTTCCGAAGTGAGCGCGGAGCCGGTATCCGCCACGCAGCAGCCGCGCAGGCGTCATTCCGTGCGCGCGGTGGGGCTGCTGGTGTCCGTCGGGATCCTGCTGCTGGTGTGTGTCGCGAGCATCGTGGTCGGCGCCAAGCCGGTCCCGGTGGGGGACGTGTGGCACGGGCTGTTCCACAACTCCGGCACCGGTACGGACGTCGTCATCGCCGAACTGCGCATGCCGCGCACCGTGATGGGCCTGATCGTCGGCGTCGCGCTCGGGCTGTCGGGAGCCGTGATGCAGGCGCTCACGCGCAACCCGCTCGCCGAGCCCGGCCTCATGGGGGTCAACGCGGGCGCGGCCGCGGCCGTCGTCACCGCCATCAGCTTCTTCGGCGTCACCTCCCTCACCGGCTACGTGTGGTTCGCGTTCGCCGGCGCCGCCGTCGTCTCCGTCCTCGTGTACCTGCTCGGCGGCAGCCGCAGCGCCAACCCCGTGCGGCTCGCGCTCGCCGGGACGGCCGCCACCTTCGCGCTGTACGGGTACGTCAACGCCGTACAGCTGCTGGACTCCGCCGCCCTGGACCGGCTGCGGTTCTGGACCGTGGGCTCGCTCGCCACCGCCGACATGGACACCGTCCGCCGGGTCGCGCCCTTCGTCGGCGCCGGTGTCGTCCTCGCGCTGCTGATCGCCCGGCCGCTGAACGCCATGGAGATGGGCGACGACACGGCCAGGGCCCTGGGCGCCCACCTGAACCGCACGCGCGTGCTCGCGATGGTCGCCGTCACGCTGCTGTGCGGCGCCGCGACCGCCGCCTGCGGGCCCATCACCTTCGTCGGACTGGCGGTGCCCTATCTCGTACGGGCCCTCACCGGTCCCGACATGCGCTGGATCCTGCCGTACGCGGCCGTGCTCTCGCCCGTCCTGCTCCTGGGCGCCGACGTCATCGGCCGCGTCGTGGCCCGGCCGTCGGAGCTCCAGGTGGGCATCGTCACCGCGGTCGTCGGCGGCCCCGTCTTCATCCACCTCGTACGTCGCAAGAGGATGGCCCAGCTGTGAAAGCCATACGCATGCCCGGCGGGCTGTCGGTGCGGGTCGAGCCGCGCGGCGCCGCCGCCGTCGCCGGCCTGGTCCTGCTCACCCTCGCGGCCGGGATCGTCCTCATCGGCAGCGGGGACTTCCCGATCGCCCCCGCCGACGTCGTCGCCACGCTCCGCGGCGACGGCACCGGGGCGCAGGAGTTCGTCGTCCACGACCTGCGGCTGCCGAGGGTCCTCGTCGCGGTGCTCGTCGGCGCCGCGCTGGGCCTCGGCGGGGCGGTCTTCCAGTCCCTCACCCGCAACCCGCTCGGCAGCCCCGACATGCTCGGCTTCGGGCAGGGCGCGACCGTGGGCGCGCTCACCGTCATCGTGGTGTTCCAGGGCGACGCCACCGCGGTCGCCGGCGGCGCCGTCGTCGGCGGGCTGGTGACCGGCGCCGCCGTCTACCTGCTGGCCTGGAAGCGCGGGGTGCACGGTTTCCGGCTGGTGCTCGTCGGCATCGGTGTGGCGGCCATGCTGACCGCCGTCATCCACTACCTGCTCACCAAGGCGAACCTGGTCGACGCCACCCGCGCCACCGTCTGGATGACCGGCTCGCTCGAGGGGCGCGACTGGACCCAGTTCGGGCCGCTGCTCGCGGTGTGCTGCGTCCTCGTGCCGGTGGTGCTGGCGTACGGCCGCCCGCTGCGCATGCTGGAGATGGGCGACGACGCCGCGTACGCGCTCGGGGTGAAGGTCGAGCGCACGCGCATGGTCCTGATGGGCTCGGCGGTGCTGCTGGTGGCCGCCGCCGCGGCCGCGGCGGGCCCGATCAGCTTCGTCGCGCTGAGCGCACCGCAGGTCGCCCGCCGCCTCACACGCACGCCCGGGCCCAACCTGGCCGCCTCCCTGCTGACGGGCGCCGCGCTGCTGCTGATCGCGGACTGGGCGGCCACCAACGCCTTCGGCGAGCGACAGCTCCCGGTGGGCGTCGTGACCGGTGTGGTCGGCGGCGTGTACCTGCTGTGGCTGCTGGTGACCGAGCGGCGAGCAGGCCGGATATGAGCCCCATGACCGTCCAGAGCGACAGGAGTACCCCGTCCATGCAGCGCCAGCGGCTCAGCGCCGAATCCGTGACCCTCGCCTACGAGCAGCGGATCATCGCCCGCGACCTGTCCGTCGAGATCCCCGACCACTCCTTCACGGTGATCGTCGGCCCCAACGCCTGCGGCAAGTCCACCCTGCTGCGCGCCCTGTCCCGGATGCTGAAGCCCGCCGAGGGCCGCGTGCTCCTCGACGGGCAGGCCATCCACACCATGCCCGCCAAGAAGGTCGCCAGGACGCTGGGCCTGCTGCCCCAGTCGTCCATCGCGCCCGACGGCATCACCGTCGCCGACCTCGTTGCCCGCGGCCGCTACCCGCACCAGGGCCTGCTGCGCCAGTGGTCCCCCGAGGACGAGCGGATCGTCCAGGAGTCGATGGACGCGACCGGCGTCGGCGAGCTGGGCGACCGGTACGTCGACGAGCTGTCCGGCGGCCAGCGGCAGCGGGTCTGGATCGCGATGGCCCTCGCCCAGCAGACGCCGCTGCTGCTCCTCGACGAGCCGACGACGTTCCTCGACATCCAGCACCAGATCGACGTCCTGGACCTGTGCGCCGAGCTCCACGAGACGCAGGGCCGCACCCTCGTCGCCGTGCTGCACGACCTGAACCACGCGGCGCGGTACGCCACGCACCTCATCGCCGTACGCGGCGGGGAGATCATCGCCGAGGGGCCGCCGTCCGAGATCGTCACCGCGGAGCTGGTCGAGCGCGTCTTCGGGCTGCGCTGCCAGGTCATCGACGACCCCGAGACGGGGACGCCGCTGGTGGTGCCGGCCGCCCGGAAGGCGCGGTCCGCCGGGACGGCGGCGGCGCTACAGCAGTGACCGCAGCCGCAGCAGGTCGCGGAAGCCCGCCTCCAGCCTGACCCGGCCGGAGGCCCAGGCCCGCGCGAAGTTCAGCTCGCCGTCCACCAGCGCCAGGAGGTCGTCGCCGGCCATCGCCAGCCGGATCTCCGCCCGCTCGGGCGGCGGCCCGTCCACCCGGTCCAGCACCTGGATCCGGCCGCCCGCGAGGCGGCCGGTGAAGGTGACGTCGAGGTCCGTGATGTGGCAGCTCAGCGTGCGGTCGAGCGCGGCGGCGGTGCGCACCTCGCCGTCCGCGTGCGTGAGGTTGTCGGCAAGGCGGTCCAGTGCGCCGCGGCAGTCGTCGATCGTGGCCATCGGGACCGACCGTACCGGACGGCTTCGCGGTAGCGTCTGGGCATGAGCGACGTGATGCCCGAGGCCGCCGAGGACGAGGCGGCCACGACGCACGACCCGGCCCCGCCCGCGCCCCTCGGCGTGGAGCGCGTGCCCACCGGGCACCCCGGGGTCGACGCCGGACTGGAGCGCCTGGCCGACGCCGACCACCTCCCGGCGGACGGGCACCTGGAGGTGTACGAGGATGTACACCGGGGGCTGCGGGACACGCTGACCGCGCTCGACGCGCGCACGCCGGCGCCCCCGCCGATGTCCCCGTCGTACGAACACAGGAGCTGAACCGAACGTGGCAGGAGTCGCACGCCGCCGTCTCGACGCCGAGCTGGTACGCCGCAAGCTCGCGCGCTCGCGCGAGCACGCGAGCCAGCTGATCGCGGCGGGGCGGGTGACCGTCGGCGGCACCACCGCCACCAAGGCCGCCACCCAGGTCGAGACCGCCGCCGCCATCGTGGTGGCACAGGACGACTCCGACCCCGACTACGTCTCGCGCGGCGGGCACAAGCTGGCCGGGGCGCTCGCCGCCTTCGTACCGCTCGGCCTGAAGGTCGAGGGGCGGCGGGCGCTGGACGCCGGGGCCTCCACCGGAGGCTTCACCGACGTGCTGCTGCGCGCCGGGGCCGCGCACGTCGTCGCCGTCGACGTCGGGTACGGGCAGCTGGCCTGGTCGCTGCAGAGCGATGAACGCGTCACCGTCAAGGACCGTACGAACGTACGTGAGGTGACGCTGGACGTGATCGACGGAGAACCGGTGGACCTGGTCGTGGGGGACCTGTCCTTCATCCCGCTGGGGCTCGTGCTGCCCGCCCTGGTGGGCGTGTGCGCCCCCGACGCCGACCTGGTGCTGATGGTGAAGCCGCAGTTCGAGGTGGGCAAGGAGCGGCTCGGCAGCGGCGGGGTCGTACGCAGCCCCGAGCTGCGCGCCGAGGCGGTGCGCGGCGTGGCGGCACAGGCGGCCCGGCTGGGACTGGGCGTGCTCGGCGTCACCGCGAGCCCGCTGCCCGGGCCGTCCGGGAACGTCGAGTACTTTCTGTGGCTGCGGGCCGGGGCGCCCGCGCTGGATCCGGCGGATGTGGACCGCGCCGTGGCGGAGGGACCTCGTTGACATCGACGACAGCAGCACCGCGCACCGTCTTCCTGCTGGCGCACACCGGCCGGCCGGCCGCGGTGCGCAGCGCCGAACTGGTCGTCCTCGGGTTGCTGCGCAACGGCATCGGCGTACGCGTCCTGGCGGCCGAGGCGGCCGACCTGCCGCTGCCGTCGGCGGTCGAGACGGTGCCCGAGGCGACCCCCGACGTGCTCGACGGCTGCGAGCTGCTCATCGTCCTGGGCGGTGACGGGACGCTGCTGCGCGGCGCCGAGTTCGCCCGCGCCTCCGGGGTGCCGATGCTCGGCGTCAACCTGGGCCGGGTCGGCTTCCTCGCCGAGGCCGAGCGGGACGACCTGGACAAGGTCGTGGACCGGGTCGTGACACGGGCGTACGAGGTCGAGGAGCGCATGACCCTCGACGTCGCCGTGTACCAGAACGGCGACGTGCTCCACAGCGACTGGGCGCTCAACGAGGCCGCCGTCCAGAAGGTGTCCGCGGAGCGGATGCTGGAGGTCGTCCTCGCGATCGACGGCCGTCCGGTCACCGGGTTCGGCTGCGACGGCGTCATTTGCGCCACGCCGACCGGTTCGACGGCGTACGCCTTCTCGGCGGGCGGCCCGGTGATCTGGCCCGAGGTCGAGGCGCTGCTGATGGTGCCGATCGGGGCGCACGCGCTGTTCGCCAAGCCGCTGGTCACCACGCCGGACTCGGTCCTGGCGGTGGAGGTCGAGCCGCACACCCCGCACGGGGTGCTGTGGTGCGACGGGCGCCGCACCGTCGAACTGCCCGCGGGCGCACGGGTGGAGGTGCGGCGCGGGGCGGTGCCGGTACGGCTCGCGCGGCTGCACCACGCGTCCTTCACGGACCGCCTGGTGGCGAAGTTCGCCCTGCCGGTGTCGGGGTGGCGGGGCGCGCCGCACTGAGGCCGGCGCCGCGGGGCCGGGCAAGGCGTTCCGCGCGGTGTCAGAGGTGTTTGCGGCGAGCCCGGCGCGGTGTCCGGCGGTGAGCCCGGCGGGCGTCCCGCACCGTCCGCGGCCGGCCTCCGCGGGGTGCGCCGGACCCACTCC
Organism: Streptomyces sp. NPDC051310; assembly: GCF_044455245.1. Lineage (NCBI taxonomy): Bacteria > Bacillati > Actinomycetota > Actinomycetes > Kitasatosporales > Streptomycetaceae > Streptomyces > Streptomyces sp. NPDC051310. The sequence continues at coordinate 269,845 of NZ_JBITEO010000009.1, read as the reverse complement.
GGGGAGTGACACCCGCCGCCGGAGCCTCCGTCACGACCTGCGGGTTCCGCGACGCGAGGCGGGGGCCGTCGCACACCGGGGTCCGGACCTCGTAAGGTCTTCTCCGTGTTGGAGGAGATGCGGATACGGTCGCTCGGAGTCATCGACGACGCGGTGGTCGAGCTGTCACCCGGTTTCACCGCGGTGACCGGCGAGACCGGCGCGGGCAAGACCATGGTGGTGACGAGCCTCGGGCTGCTGCTCGGCGGGCGCGCCGACGCCGCCCTGGTGCGGATCGGTTCGCCGTCGGCCGTCGTCGAGGGCCGGATCAGCGTGGCGCCGGGCGACGCCGCGGCGAAGCGCGCCGAGGAGGCGGGTGCCGAACTCGACGACGGCGCGCTCATCATCAGCCGCACCATCTCGGCGGAGGGCCGCTCGCGGGCCCACCTGGGCGGGCGCTCCGTGCCGGTCGGGATGCTCGCCGAACTCGCCGACGACCTCGTCGCCGTCCACGGCCAGACCGACCAGCAGGGCCTGCTCAAGCCGGCGCGGCAGCGCGGCGCGCTCGACCGGTACGCCGGCGGGGCGGTCGCCGGGCCGCTCGCCGAGTACAGCCAGGCCTATCGCAGGCTGCGGGCCGTCTCCGCGGAGCTGGAGGAGCTGACCACGCGCGCGCGGGAGCGGGCGCAGGAGGCCGACCTGCTGCGCTTCGGGCTGGCCGAGATCGAGGCCGTCGCACCGCGTGCGGGCGAGGACGCGGAGCTCGCCGCCGAGGCCGAGCGGCTCGGCCACGCCGAGGCCCTCGCGTCGGCCGCCGCGCTCGCCCACGGGGCGCTCGCGGGCAACCCCGAGGACCCGGAAATCCTCGACGCCACGACCCTGGTCGCGGGCGCGGGACGGACCCTGGAGGCCGTACGGTCGCACGACCCGGCCCTCGCGGCCCTCGCGGACCGGATCGGCGAGATCTCGATCCTCCTGGCGGACGTGGCGGGTGAGCTCGCCGGGTACGCCGACAACCTGGACGCCGACCCGCGGCGGCTGGCCGCCGTCGAGGAGCGGCGTGCCGCGCTGACCTCGCTCACCCGCAAGTACGGCGAGGACATCGACGCCGTACTGGCGTGGGCCGAGGAGGGCGCGTCCCGGCTCACCGAGCTGGACGGCGACGACGACCGGATCGGCGAGCTGACGGCCGAGCGGGACGCACTGCGCGCGGAGCTGTCGGTCCTCGCACAGACGCTGACGGACGCGCGGACCGAGGCGGCGGCGCGGTTCGCCGACGCGGTCACCGCGGAGCTCGCGTCGCTCGCCATGCCGCACGCACGCGTGTCGTTCGCCATCCGGCAGACCGAGGACCCCGAGGGCGTCGAGGTCGGCGGCCGCACCGTCGCGTACGGGCCGCACGGGGCCGACGAGGTCGAACTGCTGCTCGCCCCGCACCCGGGCGCGCCGCCGCGGCCCATCGCCAAGGGCGCCTCGGGCGGTGAGCTCTCCCGCGTGATGCTCGCCGTCGAGGTGGTCTTCGCCGGTACCGACCCGGTGCCGACGTACCTCTTCGACGAGGTGGACGCCGGGGTCGGCGGCAAGGCGGCCGTCGAGATCGGGCGCCGGCTGGCCAGGCTCGCCAAGTCCGCGCAGGTCGTCGTCGTCACGCACCTGCCGCAGGTGGCGGCGTTCGCCGACCGGCAGCTGCTGGTCGAGAAGACGAACGACGGGTCCGTGACCCGCTCCGGCGTCACGGTCCTGGAGGGCGAGGACCGCGTGCGCGAGCTGTCCCGCATGCTGGCGGGCCAGGAGGACTCGCAGACGGCACGGGCCCACGCGGAGGAACTCCTGGCGGCGGCCCGCGCGGACGCCTGACGGGCCGTCCTTGGCGGTGGCGCCCGGACCGTGCGGCCTGCGGCGCCGCGGACTCCGATGTACCTGTGGCGGCGTGGCGGCCCTCGCCCGGTGCGGCTGCGCCGTGCGGGGCCGTGCGTCGCCGGGCCGGGGGCCGGTTCCGCCCCACGGAGTGTGGTCGTCGGGTCCCCTCGTAGGGTGAGGGCCATGATCGAGAAGTGCAGCAAGGCCATCGGCGGGCGCCTCGCCGCCTTCGCGGTCGCCGCCGGAGCCACCCGGGTCGTGTACGCCGGGCTGCGGCGGCGTCAGGGCGGCCATGAGCGGTGGCAGCGGCGGAACCACGCCGGGCGGACCGTCGATCTGTACGCCGGCCCCGCCGTGGCCGTCGGCGCCCTCCTCGGGGCGCTGCGGGCCGAGCGGCGGGGCGCCGCCGCGCTCGCCGTCCTCGCCGCGGGTGCCTGCGGCGCGTACGACGACCGGTACGGCGACGACCGCCGCGGTCTCCGGGCGCACCTCGGTGCCCTGCGCGGCGGCGAGATCACCAGCGGTGCCGTCAAGCTGTTCGGAATCGGGGCCGCCGGGCTCGCCGCGGGTGCGCTGCTCAAGGAGCGGCCCCTGGACAAGGTGCTGGCCGGCGTGGTGATCGCCGGGACGGCGCACGCCGTCAACCTCGTCGACGTACGGCCCGGGCGCGCCGTCCTCGCCGTCCTCGGGCTCGCCGTGCCCGGCCTGCCGCGCGGCCCGCTCGCCGCCGTGCCGATGGGTGCCGCCGCGGCCGTCGCCGCCGACGACCTGGGTGAGCGGACCATGCTCGGCGACGCGGGCGCCCACGCGCTGGGCGCCGTGCTCGGCACCGCCATGGCCGCCGGCAGCGGTCGCCTCGGCCTCGCGGCCCACGCCGCCGCGGTCGTCATGGCGGCCGTGTACGGCGACGACGTCAGCCGTTGGGCCGCTGATTCACCCATGTGAGTGATACGTGGTGCGGGGATACGCCACCGGACACGGCAACGTGGCCTCGCCGGTGCCGGAACGCGCGTGCGGACTGGCATTCTTGGGCGTGTGACACAGCTGCGTACGGTCCAAGTGCTGGGCGGCGGCAGCGCGGGCAGCAGCGCTCATGTCAGATCACTGGCCGCCGGGCTCGTGGCGAGGGGCGTGCGGGTGACCGTGTGCGCTCCGGCCGAACTCGACCACGACTACGACTTTCTCGGCACCGGCGCCCATTTCGTGCCCGTGCCGCGGCGCAGCGACCCCGTCGCGATCGGCGCGCTGCGCGCGGCGTGCGCCGGCGCGGACGTCGTGCACGCGCACGGGGTGCACGCCGCGGTCCGGGCGGCACTGGCGCTCGGCGCGCAGGCCCACCAGGGCCGCGTGCCGCTCGTCGTCACCTGGCACACGCGCACGCACGCGGAGGGCGCCCGGGCGCACCTGCTCCGGCTGATGGAGCGCAAGGCCGCACGCACGGCGGCCGTCGTGCTCGGAACGTCGTCCGAACTCGTGGACCGGGCGCGGCGGCGCGGTGCGCGGGACGCGCGGCTCGGTCCGGTCTCCATCCCCGCGCCGCGCCGGGGCGCCGAGGTGACCGACGGCGGCAAGGCGCGCGCGGAACTCGGCGTCATGGACCGGCCGTTGCTGGTGGCGGTGGGCGCGCTGGAGCCGTACCGGGGGTACGGGACGCTGCTCGACGCCTCACGGCTGTGGCTCGGCCGGGACCCGGTGCCGCTCGTCGCCGTCGCGGGGGAGGGGCGGCAGCGGGGCGCGCTGCAGCGGCGCATCGACGCGGAGGGCCTGCCGGTGCGGCTGCTCGGCCGCCGCGACGACGTCACGTCCCTGCTGGCGTCCGCCGACGTGGCGCTCCTCCCGAGCCGCTGGGAGGCCCGCGCCCCGCTGGCCCAGGAGGCGCTGCGGCTCGGCGTCCCGCTGGTCGCGACGGCGGTGGGCGGGGTTCCGGAGCTCGTCGGTGACGCGGCGGTGCTCGTGCCGTACGGCGACGCGGGGGCGCTGGCCGCGGCGGTGACGGAGCTGCTCGCCGACCCGGTGCGACGGGCGGACCTCGCCGCGGCGGGACGCGCGCAGGCGGCGACGTGGCCGACGGAGGACGAGACGATCGCGCAGGTGCTGAGCGTCTACGACGAACTGTGCGGGTCGGCCTGACGGCCGTCGCCCCGCCCGCGCGGTCCCCTGCCCCGCCTGCGCGGCCCCCTGCTCCGCCCGACCGGCACCCTGCCCCGCCCGCGCGGTCCCCTGCCCCGCCTGCGCGGCCCCCTGCTCCGCCCGACCGGCACCCTGCCCCGCCCGCGCGGTCCCCTGCCCCGCCCGCGCGGGTGATCCGCCGTGGCGCCCCGGCGCGTGTGCGGTCTCCCCGGTCGCCCGTGCCCCGGGCCCCGTGCCCTGTGCCCCGGGCCCCCGGGCCGACGGTGGGCGCCGCCCGCTCGTCCGCCGCTCCCGCCACGCCAGTACCGCCGCTCCCGTACCGCGCGCCGCGCGGATCGCCGCCCCGCACACGCGGGTGAACCAGGGCGGGCCGGGGGCGGCCCCCGGGCCCGCAGGGCCGTCCCCGTGGGCCTTCCGGCGCCTCAGGGGGTGTGGCGGCGGGCGCGGAGCGCCAGGGAGAGGGCCAGGACCGTCTGGGGGTCGTCGAGGTCCGTGCCGAGGAGGTCGCCTATGCGGGCCAGGCGGTTGTAGAGCGTCTGGCGGTTGAGGTGCAGTTCGCGCGCCGTCTCCGCCTTGCGGCCCGCGTGCGCCAGGTACGTCTCCAGGGTGGGCAGCAGCGGCGGGCGCGAGGTGCGGTCGTGGTCGCGCAGCGGGCCGATCGCGCGGTCCACGAAGGCCGCCAGGTCGGGATGGTCCCGCAGCCGCCACAGCAGCAGGTCGATGTCGAGGCGCCGCGCGTCGTACCAGGGCCGGTCCGGGAGGCCCTGCGCGGCCGTCGCCGTCTCCGCCGCGTGGCGCAGGCCCGCCGAGGCCGCGGCCCAGCCGCCCGCGACGCCCACCACCACGACCGGCGGGTGCGCCCCGGCCCGCTCCAGGCCCGCGCGCGCCACCCCCGCCCGCAGCGCCGCCGCGACCCGGTCGGCCACCGCCGTGCGCTCGGACTCGCCGCGCAGGCCCAGCAGCAACGGCACCCTGCCCTCCACCGGCCGTACGCCCAGCAGGACGGGCACACCCACCGAGGCCAGCTCCTCCAGCACCGCGCGGGCGAGGAGGGACCAGTTGCCGGAGGGGGAGAGCTCCGAGGCGAGGCGCATCACGACCGGCAGCAGCGGACCGTCGCCCGGCCGGAAGCCGAGCACCCGGGCCTGCGCCGGCGCGTCCTCGGCCGAGATGCGTCCCTCCGCGAGGTCCGACAGGAAGTCACCCCGGCCACGCGCCGCCAGCTCCTCCTCCTGCCGCGCCTGCATCAGCACCACGGCGAGGATGCCCGCCGCCCGCTCCGCGGCCATGCGGTGGACGGGCAGCAGGCCCGCGGACACAGCCGGCAGGACGAGGCGGGCGCGCACCGAGGCCGCCCCCGGACCGCCGCCCGGCACGTCCACCAGCACCGCACCCGCCGGCGGGCCCGCCTCCCGTGCCGCCCGCTGGCCGCGCAGCCCGTCCCACACCTGCAGCGGGTCGGCGCACGACGGTCCCGTCCCGCTGCCCGCGGCGTACAGCAGCTGCCCGTCCGCGGTCTCCAGGAACACCGGGTTCGCGGCGAAGTCGGCGAGGATGCCCAGCACCTGCGGCACCCCGCCCCCGCCCAGGACCGCCTCCGTGCACCGCCGGTGCACCTCCTCGGCCTGCCGCAGCATCGCGTAGTGCCCGTTGACGATCTCGGTGTGGACCTCCTCCGTGACGGACACGAAGGGGACCTCACGGTGCAGCTGCACCAGCGGCAGGCCCGCCGCCCGGGCCGTCTCCACGATCGTCGCCGGCAGGCGGGAGAACCGCGGCCCCAGCTCGACCACCAGCGCCGCGATCCCGCGCTCCGCCAGCCGCCGCACGAACGCCCGCTGATCGGCCGGCCGTGTCCCCAGCCCCAGCCCGGTCGTCAGCAGCAGCTCGCCGCCCTTCAGCAGCGACGCGATGTTGGGCACCTCGCCGGCGTGCACCCAGCGCACCGTGCGGTGCAGCCGGTCCGCGCCGGTCACCACCTCCGGAAGCCCGCCGCGCAGCCCGGGCAGCTCCAGCGCCCGCTGCACGGTGATTCCGCCCTGCTCGTTCATACGGCCGGACGCTACCCGTCCGCGTGTTCCGGCGACATCACACCGGGGTGACGACCTGTCGCACCCCTGGACAACTCGTCGCCCCCGCCCGCCGTTTGCGCGACCGACTGTCGATTGTGGCGTACGTCACCCCGGAGGAAGGTGTCCCGGCATGGCAGAGAACCTCTCCCGGAACCGCACCCCCGAGGTGCAGCGGCTCAAGGCCGGCTCCGTCGGGCTCGTCGGCGTCGTCTTCATGGCCGTCGCCACCGCCGCGCCGATCACCGCGATGACCGGCAACCTCCCCATAGCGGTCGGCTTCGGCAACGGCACCGGCGCCCCCGCCGGATACCTCTTCGCGACGCTCGTCCTGACCGTCTTCTCCGTCGGCTATGTCGCCATGGCGAAGCGGATCACCGCGGCGGGCGCCTTCTACGGCTACATCTCGCACGGCCTCGGCCGGATCGCCGGTATGGCCTCGGGCCTGCTGGCGGTCCTCGCGTACATCGTCTTCGAGGCGTCGATCGTCGGCGTGTTCGCCTACTTCGCCCGCACCACCGTCTCGGCCCAGCTGGGCGTGGACCTCCCGTGGATCCTGTACGCGGCCGCCATGCTCGCCGTCACCGCCGTCCTCGCGTACTTCGACATCAACCTCACCGCCAAGGCGCTCGGCGTGATGCTCGTCGCCGAGGTCGCGGTCCTCTTCGCCGTCGCCACGGCGGTATTGGTGAAGGGCGGCGGCCCGGACGGCGTCCCCTTCGCGCCCGTCAACCCCGCCAACGCCTTCACCGGCACCTCGGCCGGCCTCGGCCTCTTCTTCGCCTTCTGGTCCTGGGTCGGCTTCGAGTCGACGGCGATGTACGGCGAGGAGTCCCGCGACCCCAAGCGCGTCATCCCGCGCGCCACGCTCGCCTCCGTCATCGGCGTCGGCGTCTTCTACGTCTACGTCTCGTGGATGACGATCGCCGGCAACGGCCTCGACGGCGCGGCCGGGGTGTCCGCGTCCGCGAACCCCCTCGACCTCTTCTTCGACCCCACCCGGTCCTTCATCGGCGCCTGGGCCGTCGACGCCTTCCAATGGCTGCTGCTCACCGGCTCGTTCGCCTGCGGCATGGCCTTCCACCAGTGCGCCTCGCGCTACCTCTACGCCATCGGCCGCGAGGGCTTCCTCCACCCCGCCCTCGGCCGTACGCACCCCGAGCACGGTTCGCCCCACATCGCCTCCTACGTCCAGAGCGCCATCGCCGTCGTGCTCGTCGGAGCGTTCTGGCTCACCGGGCAGGACCCGTACATCCACCTGTACACCCTGCTCGCCATCCTCGGCACGATGGCGATCCTCATCGTCCAGACCCTGTGCTCGTTCGCCGTCATCGGCTACTTCCGTACGAACCACCCCGAGGACCGGCACTGGTTCAGGACCCTCACCGCCCCGCTGCTCGGCGGCATCGGCATGACGGCGGTCGTCGTCCTGCTCGTGCTGAACATGGAGACCGCCGCGGGACTCGCCGCCGACTCCCTCTTCTTCGCGCTGATCCCGTGGATCGTCGGCGCGGTCTTCCTCGGCGGCCTGGGCCTCGGCCTCTACCTGCGGGCCAAACGGCCCGAACGCTACGAGATCATCGGCCGGATCGTCCTGGAGGACGCGGCCGAGCGCGAAGACCCCACTCCGCAGCCCGCCACCCTCTGAGGAGCCGCCCCATGTCCCGTACGCCCCTGATGCGCGCGCTGCGCGACATCGCCGCCCACCGCGCCGCCGCCGACCGGCTCGGTATGCCCGTCGCCGCCGTCCGCGGCTCCACCCGCCGCGAACTCCTGCAGCGCGCCGCGGCCCTCGGCCTCGCCGCCGGTGTCGGCACAGCCGTGGCCGCCGCCCCGGCCCCGGCGCGCGCGGCGACCGCGAGCGCACCCCGCATCGCCGTCGTCGGCGCCGGCATCGCCGGCCTCACCGCCGCCCTCACCCTCCGCGACGCCGGACTGAACTGCACGCTGTACGAGGCCGATCCGTCCCGCGTGGGCGGCCGCATGTGGACGCAGCGCGGCCACTGGGCGTACGGCCAGACCTCCGAGATCGGCGGCGAACTCATCGACACCAGCCACAAGAAGATCCTCGGACTGTGCCGCCGCTTCGGCCTCGCCGTCGAGGACTTCCTCGGCGGCGGGCCCGCCGGAGCCGAGGAGGTGCTGTGGTTCAACGGCGCCTACTACCCGCGCCACCAGGCCGACGAGGACTTCAAGGCCGTCTACCAGCAGCTCCACCGGGACCTGCAGGAGGCCGGGGAGGTGACGTGGGACCGGACCACCCCGCACGGCACCGCCCTCGACACCATGTCGATATACGAATGGATCGACAGCCGCGTGCCCGGCGGCCACTCCTCGCCCCTCGGCCGGTTCATCGACGTCGCCTACAGCGTCGAGTACGGCGCCGACACCACCGAGCAGTCGTCCCTCGCCCTCGTGCTGCTGATGGGCTATCAGACCAATCCGGGGAACTTCAACGTCTGGGGCCTGTCCAACGAGCGCTACCACATCGCCGGCGGCAACGACCGGCTCCCGCGCGCCATCGCCGCCTCATTGCCCTCCGGCACCCTGCGCATGGGGTGGTCCCTGACCGCCGTACGCGCCGAAGCCGGCGGCACGCAGACCCTCACCTTCACCGAGGGCGGCACCACGCGTACGGTCACCGCCGACCACACGATCCTGTGCGTCCCGCTGCCGGTCCTCAAGCGGCTGGACCTGACCCGGGCCGGCTTCGACCCGCTCATGCGCGACCTGCTGCGCGACGCGCGCATGGGCCACTGCACCAAGCTCAACATGCAGTTCGGCACCCGCCCCTGGCGCGGCACCGGCCCCTGGCCGGGCGTCTCCGCCGGGGACTGCTTCACCGACACCGACGTCCAGCAGACCTGGGACACCACCAAGATCCAGCCCGGCACGGGCGGCATCCTCATCCAGTACGCCGGCGGCACCCCGGCCCGGGAACTGAGCCCCGCCGGGCCGTTCTCCACCGAGTCCGACCCGTACGTCCGCGACCTCGTCGCCCGCCGCCTGCGCGGCATCGACGCCTTCTTCCCCGGCACCTCCCGGGCGTGGACCGGCCGCGCCCAGCTCTCCGCCTGGCACCACAACCCGTACGCGCTCGGCGCCTACTCGTACTGGCCCGTCGGCTACCTGCACCGGTACGCCGGGTACGAGGGCACCGCGCAGGGCAATGTGCACATCGGCGGCGAGCACTGCAGCTACGACTTCCAGGGCTTCATGGAGGGCGGCGCGACCGAGGGCGAGCGCGCCGCCCGGGAGGTGATCGACGCGGTGGCGTGACCGGCCCGGGCGCCCTCAGCCCCCGTACGCCCCCGAGGCCGTCAGCCGCAGGGCCGTGTCGATCAGCGGCACGTGGCTGAACGCCTGCGGGAAGTTCCCGACCTGGCGCTGCAGGCGCGGATCCCACTCCTCCGCCAGCAGCCCCAGGTCGTTCCGCAGCCCCAGCAGCTTCTCGAACAGCTTGCGCGCCTCGTCGACCCGCCCGATCATCGCCAGGTCGTCGGCCATCCAGAACGAGCACGCCAGGAACGCGCCCTCGTCGCCCGGCAGCCCGTCCACGCCCTCCTCGGAGCCCTCGGTCGGGTAGCGCAGGATGAAGCCGTCCTCCGTGGACAGCTCCCGCTGGATCGCCTCGATCGTGCCGATGACGCGCTTGTCGTCCGGCGGCAGGAAGCCCACCTGCGGGATCAGCAGCAGCGAGGCGTCCAGCTCCTTCGAGCCGTACGACTGCGTGAAGGTGTTGCGCTCCGAGTCGTAGCCCTTCTCGCACACGTCCCGGTGGATCTCGTCGCGCAGGTCGCGCCACTGCTCCAGGGGGCCGTCCGCGTCCCCCGACTCGATCAGCTTGATCGTCCGGTCGACGGCGACCCAGGCCATCACCTTCGAGTGCACGAAGTGGCGGCGCGGACCGCGGACCTCCCAGATGCCCTCGTCGGGCTGGTTCCAGTGCCCCTCGAGGTACTTGATCAGCTTCAGCTGCAGCAGCGAGGCGTAGTCGTTGCGCGCCAGGCCCGTCATGTGGGCCAGGTGCAGCGCCTCGGTGACCTCGCCGTAGACATCGAGCTGGAGCTGCGCCGCGGCACCGTTGCCGACCCGGACCGGGGCGGAGTTCTCGTAGCCCGGCAGCCAGTCCAGCTCGGCCTCGCCCAGCTCGCGCTCGCCCGCGATGCCGTACATGATCTGGAGGTTCTCCGGGTCGCCGGCGACCGCGCGCAGCAGCCACTCGCGCCAGGCGCGGGCCTCGTCGCGGTAGCCGGTGCGCAGCAGCGAGGAGAGGGTGATCGCGGCGTCGCGCAGCCAGGTGTAGCGGTAGTCCCAGTTGCGGACGCCGCCGATGTCCTCGGGCAGCGAGGTGGTCGGCGCGGCGACGATGCCGCCCGTGGGGGCGTACGTCAGCGCCTTCAGCGTGATCAGCGAGCGGACGACGGCCTCGCGGTACGGCCCGCGGTAGGTGCAGTGGTCGACCCACTCGCGCCAGAAGTCGGCCGTCGCCTTCAGCGCGGCCTGCGGGTCCGGCAGCGGCGGCTGCTGGTGGTGCGAGGGCTGCCAGCTGATGGTGAAGGCGACCTTCTCGCCGGCCGAGACGGTGAAGTCGGAGTACGTGGTCAGGTGCTCGCCGTGCGTCTCGGCGTCCGTGTCGAGCCAGACCGAGTCGGGGCCCGCGACGGCGACCGTGCGCCCGTCGACCTTGTGGACCCAGGGCACGACCCGCCCGTAGCTGAACCGCATCCGCAGCGCGGACCGCATCCGCACCCGGCCGCTGACGCCTTCCACGATCCGCACCAGCTGCGGGGCACCGTCACGCGGCGGCATGAAGTCGGTGACGCGCACGGTGCCACGGCCCGGGGTGTCCCACTCCGATTCCAGGATGAGCGAGTCGCCGACGTAACGCCGCCGGTCGGCGACGGCCGGTTCGGCGTCGTCGGCGTGCGCCGGTCCGATCCGCCAGAAACCGTGCTCCTCGGTCCCGAGGAGTCCTGCGAAGACGGCGTGCGAATCGAAGCGGGGCAGGCACAGCCAGTCGGCCGTGCCGTCCCGGCAGACCAGCGCGGCGGTCTGCATGTCTCCGATGAGTGCGTAGTCTTCGATGCGCCCGGCCACGTGCATCTCCAGTCGAACGGCCACGTTCGCCCCGCGGGGCGCTTACGGTCTGGGGGTGAGGGAGAGTGTCAGAGCAGAATACGACGCTGCCAGGTCCACCGGGTGATCGTCCAGTGGGAGGCCCCTCGGCCGGCTGAGCCGAACGGGTGAGCCCGTAGCAGGCTGTACGAATCCGCGTGCGGCGCGTGGTCGGAAGCGGGCTCTCCGCGGCGCTGATACCCTGGTAGCCCGTGGACCGGTGGGCGCCGCACAACGAATCGGCGGCCCCCGAACCGCAGCGACGGCACCCCCGGAACTCCCCGGAGAATTTCGGACCGGACGCCGGTACGCACCTCCAGACCGCGACCACGGGAGCCCCCTCTTGGCCATGCCGCCCAAATCCACGACGACCAAGCACATCTTCGTCACCGGGGGTGTCGCGTCCTCCCTCGGCAAGGGGCTGACCGCCTCCAGCCTGGGTGCGCTCCTCAAGGCGCGGGGTCTGCGGGTCACCATGCAGAAGCTCGACCCGTACCTCAACGTCGACCCCGGCACGATGAACCCCTTCCAGCACGGTGAGGTGTTCGTCACCAACGACGGCGCCGAGACCGACCTGGACATCGGCCACTACGAGCGGTTCCTCGACGTCGACCTCGACGGCTCGGCCAACGTCACCACCGGCCAGGTCTACTCCACGGTCATCGCCAAGGAGCGGCGCGGCGAGTACCTCGGCGACACCGTCCAGGTCATCCCGCACATCACCAACGAGATCAAGCACCGCATCCGCCGCATGGCGACGGACGACGTCGACGTCGTGATCACGGAGGTCGGCGGCACCGTCGGCGACATCGAGTCGCTGCCGTTCCTGGAGACCGTCCGCCAGGTCCGCCACGAGGTGGGCCGGGACAACGTCTTCGTCGTGCACATCTCGCTGCTGCCCTACATCGGCCCCTCCGGCGAGCTGAAGACCAAGCCGACCCAGCACAGCGTCGCGGCGCTGCGGAACATCGGCATCCAGCCCGACGCGATCGTGCTGCGCGCCGACCGCGACGTGCCGACCGCGATCAAGCGCAAGATCTCGCTGATGTGCGACGTCGACGAGGCGGCCGTGGTCGCGGCCATCGACGCCAAGTCGATCTACGACATCCCGAAGGTGCTGCACACCGAGGGCCTGGACGCCTACGTCGTGCGCAAGCTCGACCTGCCGTTCCGCGACGTCGACTGGACGACGTGGGACGACCTGCTGGACCGTGTCCACAACCCCGACCACGAGGTCACCGTCGCGCTCGTCGGCAAGTACATCGACCTGCCCGACGCCTACCTCTCGGTCACCGAGGCCATGCGCGCCGGCGGCTTCGCCAACAAGGCGCGCGTCAAGGTCAAGTGGGTCACCTCCGACGACTGCAAGACGCAGGCGGGCGCGGCCAGGCAGCTCGGCGACGTCGACGCGATCGTCATTCCCGGCGGCTTCGGCGAGCGCGGCGTGAACGGCAAGGTCGGCGCGATCCAGTACGCCCGCGAGAACAGGATCCCGCTGCTGGGTCTGTGCCTGGGCCTGCAGTGCATCGTGGTCGAGGCCGCGCGCAACCTCGCCGGCATCGCCGACGCCAACTCCACCGAGTTCGACCCGGCCACCTCCCACCCCGTCATCTCGACGATGGAGGAGCAGCTGGCGTACGTCGAGGGCGCGGGCGACCTGGGCGGCACCATGCGCCTGGGCATGTACCCGGCCAAACTCGCCGAGGGCTCCATCGTCCGCGAGGTCTACGGCGACCAGCCGTACGTCGAGGAGCGCCACCGCCACCGCTACGAGGTGAACAACGCCTACCGCGCGGAGCTGGAGAAGAAGGCCGGCATCCTCTTCTCCGGCACGTCCCCGGACAACAAGCTCGTCGAGTACGTCGAGTATCCGCGCGAGGTGCACCCCTACCTGGTGGCCACCCAGGCCCACCCGGAGCTGCGCTCCCGCCCCACCCGCCCCCACCCGCTCTTCGCGGGCCTGGTGAAGGCGGCCGTCGAGCGGCAGCAGGCCGCGCGCACGACGGACAAGTGATGCGCTAGCGATACGGTTGACCGGGGTACGTGCCTGATCAGGGCACGTACCCCGGTTTTCTGCGAGGGAGGACGTCTTTCATGACCATCAAGGACACGCCCGAGGAGTGGCGGGTCACCGCGACCGACGTGCCGTTCAAGGGCAACAAGACCAGTGTCCGCACCGACGACGTGGTCATGCCGGACGGGACCGTCGTACGACGCGACTACCAGGTCCACCCCGGCTCGGTCGCGGTCCTCGCCCTCGACGACGACAACCAGGTCCTCGTGCTGCGCCAGTACCGCCACCCCGTGCGGCACAAGCTGTGGGAGATCCCGGCCGGCCTGCTCGACGTGCCCGGCGAGAACCCGCTGAACGCGGCGGTGCGCGAGCTGTACGAGGAGGCGCACGTCAAGGCCGAGCGGTGGCACGTCCTCTCCGACGTCTACACCACGCCCGGCGGCTGCGACGAAGCCGTGCGGATCTTCCTGGCGCGCGGCCTGTCCACGGCGGAGGGCGAGCGCTTCGAGGTCGCCGAGGAGGAGGCCGACATGGAGGTCGCCCGCGTACCGCTCGACGAGCTGGCGCGGGGCGTGCTGGCGGGCGAGCTGCACAACAACTGCCTGGTCGTCGGCGTCCTGTCGGTGCTGGCCGCGCAGGCGGGCGACGGCCTGGACGCCCTCCGCCCCGCCGACGCCCCCTGGCCCGCCCGGCCGTTCTCCTAAAAACCGACGATCCGGTGATCCGAACGGGCGACCTGTCCGCCGTGCTCCGCAAGGGTGGACCACCCGGCTGAACTACGCTCGGATCACCCGCCCGAAGATCCGGCGGGACAGCACGTGGCGCAGGTGGACGGGAGCGTGACCCGTGGCGGAGCAGGCGGTGGACTTCGACGAAGGCGCTGAGGCGGGGCGCGGCCGGTTCTTCGGCCGCCAGCGCGAGTTGAAGGCGCTGCGTGCCGACATCGAGGACGCCGGACTCGACACCATCGCCGGACGCAAGTCGGCGCGCCCCCGGGTCCTGCTGATCGCCGGACGGCCGGGCAGCGGCCGCAGCGCCCTCGCCGCCGAGCTGGTGCGCGGGCTCGTCGCGGAAGGGCGGTACGAGGACGGGGTGCTGCGGGCCCGGCTGACCGAGCCCGGGGGCGAGCCCGTCCCCACCGAGCGCACCGCACGGGAACTGCTCGCCGACCTCGGGATCACCGCGCCCGCGGGGGCGGACGGGGACGATCTGGCGCAGCGGCTGCGCGGCATCCTCGCGGGCCGCCGCATGGTGCTCCTCCTGGACGACGCCACCGACGCCGGGCAGGTCGAACCGCTGCTGCCGGACCACGCGGACTGCCTGGTGGTGGCCGTCGCCGCGGGGCCGCTCACCGGCATCCCCGGCGTGCGGCCCTGCACCCTCGGCGGGCTGGACGCCAAGTCGGCGATCGAGCTCCTGGACTCCTTCACCGGCTCGGTGCGCATCACCGTCGATCCGCAGGCCGCCGAGACGCTCACCGAGCTGTGCGGCGGTCAGCCCGCCGCGCTCGTCCTCGCCGGCGGCTGGCTCGCCGCCCGCCCCATGTCCTCCGTGGCCGACCTCACCAAGCGGCTGCGCGCGCTGCCCGACGACCCGGACCGTCCGGACGCCGGCCGCCCGCTCGCCCGCGCCTTCCGCCTCGCGTACGAGGCCCTGCCGCCGTCCGCCGCGCGGATGCTGCGGCTGCTCGCCCTCGCGCCGCTCGGCCTCGCCGACGCGCACACCGCATCGGCGCTGGCCGGCTGCTCGGTGTCCGCCGCCCGCTCCATGCTGGAGGGCTTCGTCGCCTTCGGGCTGCTCCGGGACGGCGAGCGCAGTGGCCAGTACGAGGTGCCCGGCTGTCTGGTACCGCTGCTGCGGGAGCTGCTGGAGAGCGAGGACCGGCCCGCCGAGGTGCAGCTCGCCCGGGCGCGGATGCTGGAGCGGGCCGTACGCCTGCTCCAGTCGTGCCGGGCCGTCACCGAGCCGGAAGGTTCGGCCGCGCGCCGCAGGCTCGCCGGGCTGCCGCGGGCCCTGCGCTTCCCCAGCGTCGGCACCGCCAGCCAGTGGCTGCGCACCCGGCAGCCCGCCCTGCTGGCCTCGGCCCGCCTCGCCGTCGCCGACGGGGAGCTGGACACCCTGGCCCGGCGCCTGATCGCCGCGCTGGTGCGGGCGCTGACCGCGCACCGCGGCGCCGAGGAGGCCGCGCCCGAGCTGTACGGGCTGCACCGGCTCGTGCTGGACGTCGCCGAGCGGCGCGGCCTGCACCGGGAGCGTGCCGCCGCCCTGCTGAACCTGGCCGACCTGGATGCCACGACGGGCCGCACGGAGGACGCTCTGCTGCGATATCGGTCGGCATTGGACGCTGGACGCGACGCAAATGATCCGTACGCCATCGGTCGCGCGATGGAATCCGTAGGTGGCGCCTATCAGGAGCTGGGGGACTGGCAGCGCGCCGCCGACTGGTACGGACGCGCGCTCTCGCAGCGGCTGGCGCGTGACGAGCGCCCCGACCAGGCGCGGCTCTACGGCAGGCTCGGCGCGGTGCAGACCTACGCAGGGCGGTACGGCGAGGCGCTGCGCAGCTGGCGGGCGGCCGCGGCCGGGCACCGCCGCCTCGGTGATGTGCCGGGCCACGCGCGGGCGTTGAGCGAGGCGGCCCGGGTGCAGGAGTACGCGGGGCGGCCGCACGAGGCGCTGCGCACCTGCGAGGAGGCCATCGAACTGGCGCGGCAGGCGAAGGACATGCGGCTGCTCGCGGCGCTGCAGCTGCGGCTGGCGGACACGCTCGACCGGCTCGGCGATCCGGCCGCGGCCCGGCTGCACCGGGTGGCCGCGGAACGTCTTCTGGGATCCGAAGGATCTACCTACGAAATCCGCAGTGCTTCCGCCAAAGATTAGGTCTTTGCAAGGCTAGACAACGGGAAGTCCTTCAATAGACTGGGTGAGCCGCGATTGACCGCGGTCTATCCCGATGCGTCCGCTGCATCCGGGTATGTATTGCATTGCCCCAGTACCCCCCCGAGCCAAGGACCGTGATCGACGTGAAGGTCGGCATCCCCCGCGAGGTCAAGAACAACGAGTTCCGGGTGGCCATCACCCCGGCCGGCGTGCACGAGCTCGTCCGCAACGGCCACCAGGTCTTCATCGAGCAGAACGCCGGTGTCGGCTCCTCGATCACGGACGACGAGTACGTGGCTGCCGGTGCGCAGATCCTGCCCACCGCCGACGAGGTCTGGGCCATCGCCGACCTGCTGCTCAAGGTCAAGGAGCCCATCGCCGAGGAGTACCACCGCCTCCGCAAGGACCAGACGCTCTTCACCTACCTGCACCTCGCCGCCTCTCGCGAGTGCACGGACGCCCTCCTGGAGTCCGGCACCACCGCCATCGCGTACGAGACGGTCGAGACCGCCAACCGCGCGCTGCCGCTGCTCGCCCCGATGTCCGAGGTCGCGGGCCGGCTGGCCCCGCAGGTCGGCGCCTACCACCTGATGCGCGCGGCCGGCGGCCGTGGTGTGCTCCCGGGCGGCGTCCCCGGCGTGATCCCGGCCAAGGCCGTCGTCATCGGCGGTGGCGTCTCCGGCTGGAACGCCGCGCAGATCGCCGTCGGCATGGGCTTCGACGTGACGCTGCTCGACCGCGACATCAACAAGCTGCGCGAGGCCGACAAGATCTTCGGTACGAAGGTCAAGGCCGTCATGTCCAACTCCTTCGAGCTGGAGAAGGCCGTCCTCGAGGCCGACCTCGTCATCGGTGCCGTCCTGATCCCCGGCGCCAAGGCCCCGAAGCTGGTCACCAACGAGCTCGTCGCCCGGATGAAGCCCGGAAGTGTCCTTGTCGACATCGCGATCGACCAGGGCGGCTGCTTCGAGGACTCGCGTCCGACCACGCACGCCGAGCCGACCTTCCGCGTCCACGAGTCGGTCTTCTACTGCGTCGCCAACATGCCGGGCGCGGTCCCGAACACCTCGACGTACGCGCTGACCAACGCCACGCTGCCGTACATCGTGTCGCTGGCCAACAACGGCTGGGCCGAGGCGCTGCGCCGCGACGCCGCCCTCGCCCGGGGCCTCAACACCCACGACGGCAAGGTCGTCTACAAGGAGGTCGCCGAGGCCCACGGTCTCGAGTACGTGGACCCCGCCACCTTCATCGGCTGAGCCGCAGCCGAACCGCCGGCCGACCGTCAACGGTTGCCGTCAACCTCACACATCCGGCCGGACCTTGCTCGACGAGGTCCGGCCGGACGTGTGTCCGGCGTGCACCTGACCCTCGCTCAAGTCGTCTCGAACGTAACCCTTCAACCGTTTCGCACACCCGCGAAACGTGTCGATGGATGGCCGTGCGCCCTTGACAGGGCAGTGTTTCTTTGCCGACACATCGGCCCGCGTCCGGGCGATTGTGTTGCTGCGGAGCGGTGACACGCCATAGAGTCGCCAACCGTCGGCATAGTGCCACGCTGACCTATCGATAAGTTTCCTGGCCACTTCCAAGGAGGTAAGACGACTTGTGAATGAGTCGACATTTACTCCCGGGGGTGGTCAGCCAGGAACGGTCGGCGATGCCGGCTCGGTCGCTGTCCGCTCCTTCGCGGCCGGCCAGCAGCACATGACGACAGCCCACACGATGAAGATGATGGACGGCCAACACGTGAACGCCATGGCCGGCAACGAGAGTGGCCGAGAGTCCACCCACTTCGCCGCCTACGACGAGGTGCCCGAGGGGCACTTCTACGACCCCGACGCCGAGTACGAGCCCGATCCGGAGTACGCGGCCACCCTCGCCCCGGACGCTGCCCGCCAGCGCCGCGAGCGGATCGGCCCCACCGGCCGCCCCCTGCCCTACTTCCCGATCCCCGGGCCGCTGACCGACCACGGACCCGCGAAGATCATCGCGATGTGCAACCAGAAGGGCGGCGTGGGAAAGACCACGTCGACCATCAACCTGGGTGCCGCGCTCGCGGAGTACGGCCGCCGGGTGCTGCTCGTCGACTTCGACCCGCAGGGAGCCCTGTCGGTCGGCCTCGGCGTGAACCCGATGGAGCTCGACCTCACCGTCTACAACCTGCTCATGGAGCGGGGCATGTCGGCGGACGAGGTCCTGCTGAAGACCGCCGTGCCCAACATGGACCTGCTGCCCAGCAACATCGACCTGTCGGCGGCGGAAGTGCAGCTGGTGAGCGAGGTCGCGCGCGAGTCGACGCTGCAGCGCGCCCTGAAGCCGCTGCTCAACGACTACGACTACATCGTGATCGACTGCCAGCCGTCGCTCGGTCTGCTGACCGTCAACGCGCTGACGGCGGCGCACAAGGTGATAGTGCCGCTCGAGTGCGAGTTCTTCGCGCTGCGCGGTGTGGCGCTGCTGACCGAGACGATCGAGAAGGTCCAGGAGAGGCTCAACCCGGACCTGGAGCTCGACGGCATCCTCGCCACGATGTACGACTCGCGGACCGTGCACAGCCGGGAGGTGCTGGCGCGCGTGGTGGAGGCGTTCGACGACCACGTCTACCACACCGTGATCGGCCGGACCGTGCGCTTCCCGGAGACCACGGTCGCCGGTGAGCCGATCACCACGTACGCCTCGAACTCGGTCGGCGCGGCCGCCTACCGCCAGCTCGCCAGGGAGGTGCTCGCCCGGTGTCACGCCGAGTGAGTCTGCCCGGTGCCGACGAGCTGTTCCGTACGACCGGGGGCATGGCGCTGCAGGCGTCGACCCCCCGCCGCCAGGCGAGCACCGCGAACGGCGAGCCCCGCGTGCCGGCTCCCGCGGGCGAGAGCGACCCGGCCGCCGCCGCGGCGCCCGCCCCCGCCCCGGAGGAGCACGCGGCCGCCGAGGAGACCGCGGCCGAGCCGCGCGCCCGTGAGGGCGAGGCCCCCGCGAAGGCCGCTCCGGCGCGGCGCCGCGGGCGCTCGGCGAACCGCCGGCCCAGCGGGCGCGAACGCCACGACGAGAAGATCACGGTGTACGTCTCCGCCGAGGAGCTCATGGACCTGGAGCACGCCCGCCTGGTCCTGCGCGGCGAGCACGGGCTGGCCGTGGACCGCGGGCGGATCGTCCGCGAGGCCGTCGCCGTGGTCCTGGCGGACCTGGAGTCGCGGGGCGACGCGAGCATCCTCGTCCGGCGCCTGCGCGGGCGCTGACGGTAGCCTGCGCGGGGCCTCGCCGCCTCCCCCCGCCTCCGGCCGGGGACCCCCGCCGAGCTCCGCTCGCCTCGCTCCTGGACCACGATGCCCCCGACCGACGACCCCGCCCGCCGACGCCGCCCGCTGGGCCGCGGCCCCGGGACCTCGCCCGCCCGCGGGGAGCCGTCCCCCCGCACGCAACCCCCGCCACCGGCGGACGAACCCCCGGCGGCGGACGAACCCGCGACCCCCGGACCGCGGACGGCGGACGCACCTCCGGCGTCCGGACCGGAGGACGAGGCCGTCCCGCAGGCCCTCGCGCCCGAGACTCTGCCCGAGCCCGAGCCCGAGCCCCCGACCCCGCCTCTGCCAGCGCCCGAGCCCCCGCCCGGCGAGCCGGGCGCGGAGGCGGGGGAGCGCGGGGGCGACGGGCGCTTCACCGTGCGGCTGGCGAACTTCGAGGGGCCCTTCGACCTGCTGCTGCAGCTGATCGCCAAGCACAAGCTCGACGTCACCGAGGTCGCCCTGTCCAAGGTCACCGACGAGTTCATGGCGCACATCCGCGCCATGGGCCCGGACTGGGACCTTGACCAGACCACGGAGTTCCTCGTCGTCGCGGCGACGCTGCTCGACCTGAAGGCCGCCCGCCTGCTGCCCGCGGCCGAGGTGGAGGACGAGGCCGACCTGGCGCTGCTGGAGGCGCGGGACCTGCTCTTCGCGCGGCTGCTCCAGTACCGGGCGTACAAGCAGGTCGCCGACATCTTCAGCGAGCGGCTTCAGAGCGAGGGCCGGCGCTACCCGCGTACCGTCGGACTGGAGCCGCACCACGCCGAGCTGCTGCCCGACGTGGTCATCAGCATCGGTGCCGAGGGATTCGCCCGGCTCGCCGTCAAGGCCATGCAGCCCAAGGCCAGACCCCAGGTCTACGTGGACCACATCCACGCGCCCCTGGTCAGCGTCCGCGAGCAGGCCGGGATCGTGGCGGCGCTGCTGCGGGAGCGGGGCGAGGCGAGCTTCCGCGACCTCGCCGCGGACGCGCCGGACACCCTCACCGTCGTCGCGCGGTTCCTCGCGCTGCTGGAGCTGTACCGGGAGAAGGCCGTCGCGCTGGAGCAGGACGACCCGCTCGGGGAGCTCACCGTGCGGTGGACGGGCACCGGGGACGTCGCCGTGACCGACGAGTTCGACCGCGACAGCGGCCCGGAGGAGGAGTGATGGAGCTGAAGCCGGCCCTGGAGGCCGTCCTCATGGTGGTCGACGAGCCCGCGACCGAGGAACACCTCGCCAAAGTCCTGGACCGCCCGCGCCGCGAGGTCGCCGACGCGCTGCGCGAACTGGCCGACGAGTACGACGCGCAGCGGCGCGGCTTCGAGCTGCGGCTGGTCGCGGGCGGCTGGCGCTTCTACACCCGGCCCCGGTACGCGCCGGCGGTGGAGAGCTTCGTGCTGGACGGCCAGCAGGCCCGGCTCACGCAGGCCGCCCTGGAGACCCTCGCGGTCGTCGCGTACCGCCAGCCGGTCAGCCGCTCGCGCGTCTCGGCGGTGCGCGGGGTGAACTGCGACGGGGTCATGCGCACCCTCCTCCAGCGGGGTCTGGTCGAGGAGGCGGGCACGGAACCCGAAACAGGTGCGATCCTGTACAGGACGACGAACTACTTCCTGGAGCGGATGGGCCTGCGCGGCCTGGACGAGCTCCCGGAGCTCGCGCCCTTCCTCCCCGAGGCGGAGGCGATCGAGGCGGAGAGCCAGGAGGGAGTCCCGTCGTTCGATCCGGACGCTCCGGATTCCGAGGACGCAGACGACAAGACGGACATGTGATGCGAAGCAGCAGCGGCAGGAACAGCAGCGGAAACAACGGCGGGAGCCGTGGTGGCAACAGCGGCGGCCGCGGCAGCAGCGGCGGCCGCGGCAATTACCGGGGTGCCGGTAACAGCCGCGACGACCGCCAGAACCCCCAGCGCGGGAGCAACCCGCGCCGCCCCCGCCCCGAGGAGCGCAGCTACGACGTGGGCGGCCCCGGCGAGGGCGCTCCCAAGCGCGGACGCGGCGCGGCGGCCCGCGGAGGCGCCAAGGGCGGCCCCCGGCAGTCCCCCCAGCGGGGCGGCGGCCGCACGACCCCGGCGCGTCCGCGAGAACTGGACGCCCGGATCGAGGAGCGCAACCGGGAGCGGTACGCGAACAAGCCGCAGATCAAGACCCCGAAGACGTTCGGCGACCAGGAGGGCGAGCGCCTCCAGAAGGTGCTGGCCAGGGCCGGCATGGGCTCGCGCCGCGCCTGCGAGGAGCTGATCGACGCCGGCCGCGTCGAGGTCAACGGCAAGATCGTGATCGAGCAGGGCACGCGCGTCGACCCGGAGAAGGACGAGATCAAGGTCGACGGCCTGACCGTCGCCACCCAGTCGTACCTCTTCTTCGCGCTGAACAAGCCCGCGGGCGTCGTCTCCACGATGGAGGACCCCGACGGCCGCCAGTGCCTCGGTGACTACGTCACCAACCGCGAGACCCGCCTCTTCCACGTCGGCCGGCTCGACACCGAGACCGAGGGCCTCATCCTGCTCACCAACCACGGTGAGCTGGCCCACCGCCTCACCCACCCGAAGTACGGCGTGCAGAAGACCTACCTGGCGGCCATCCAGGGCCCGCTGCCGCGCGAGGTCGGCAAGCGGCTCAAGGAAGGCATCCAGCTGGAGGACGGCTACGCCCGCGCCGACCACTTCCGGGTCGTGGAGCAGACCGGCAAGAACTACCTGGTCGAGGTGACCCTCCACGAGGGCCGCAAGCACATCGTGCGCCGCATGCTCGCCGAGGCGGGCTTCCCGGTCGACAAGCTCGTGCGGACCGCCTTCGGTCCGATCCAGCTGGGCGACCAGAAGTCCGGCTGGCTGCGGCGCCTGACCAACACCGAGGTCGGCATGCTGATGAAGGAAGTCGGTCTGTAACGGCCGGACCCGTACGAAGGAGCCCGCGTTCCCGCCAGGGAGCGCGGGCTCTTCCCTTGCCCGGACGGGCCGTCAGCCTTTATAGTCATAGTGACTCTTAAGGAGGCGGTGGTGCGATTCCCCCTCATCCGTGCCGCACACGGCCGGTGCACCTGGACCCACGGGGGTGGACCAGGCCCCGACGGCCGCGTGGTGGGGGTGAGGGGGGCATGAGCACCCGGCCCGGCCCCGGCGCCCGGCCCGAACCGCGTCCCGAGGGATACGACCCCTACGCCTTCGAGCCGTTCGCCGTCACCGTCGACCTCGCCGTCTTCACCATCCGCGAGGAACGGCTGCACGTGCTGCTCGTACGGCGGGGGCAGGAGCCCTACCAGGGCCACTGGGCGCTGCCCGGCGGCTTCGTGCTGCCCCGCGAGTCCGCCGGGCAGGCCGCGCGGCGCGAACTGGCCGAGGAGACCGGGCTGTCCGGCGCGGGCGTCGCCGGCCTGCACCTGGAACAGCTGCGCACCTACAGCGACCCCGACCGCGACCCGCGGATGCGGGTCGTCTCGGTCGCGTACACCGCGCTCGTACCGGACCCGCCCGAACCGCGCGGCGGCGGCGACGCGGAGCACGCGCAGTGGCTGCCGTACGGCTCGTACGGGCCCCTCGCCTTCGACCACGACACGATCCTCGCCGACGCGCACGAACGCGTCGGCGCCAAGCTGGAGTACAGCTGCCTCGCCACCGCCTTCTGCCCGCCCGAATTCACCCTCGGCGAGCTGCGCCAGGTGTACGAGACGGTGTGGGGCGTCGAGCTCGACCGCCCCAACTTCCGGCGCAAGGTTCTCGCCACGCCCGGCTTCGTCGAGGCCGTGGAGGGGCCGCCGCGCCTCACCGGCGGACGGGGGAAACCGGCCGCCCTCTACCGGGCGGGCCCGGCCACGAGCCTGCACCCGCCGCTGCTGCGACCGGAAGGACGACAGGGATGATCACGGCAAGGACCACCACCAGGCAGGCGGCGACCGGATCGCTCATCGGGCTCGCGCTCGGCGACGCGCTGGGCTTCCCCACCGAGTTCAGCGACGTACCGTCCATCCTCGCGAAGTGCGGGCCCTGGCGGGAGATGGAGCTGCCCAGGCCCGCCGTCGTCACGGACGACACCCAGATGACCCTGGCCCTGGCGCGCGGCATCCGCACCGCCATGGACCGCGGGCCGCTCGCGCCCCAGCGGCTCATCCGGCCGGTGCGCGACGAGTTCGTCGACTGGTACCACTCGCCGGAGAACAACCGCGCGCCCGGCCGCACCTGCCTGGTCGCCTGCCGGAAGCTCGACGGCGACCGGCCCTGGCAGGAGGCCAGCCAGATCGGCTCCAAGGGGTGCGGCGCCAACATGCGGGTCGCCCCTCTCGGCCTCGTCCCGCGGCTGGACGCCGAGCAGCGCGCGGGCGCCGCGCAGCTCCAGGCCGCGCTCACCCACGGCCACCCCACCGCGCTGGCCGCCTCAGACCTGACCGCCCGGGCGGTGTACGAGCTGGCGCGGGGCGGGGACCCGGCCGGCCTGGTCGAGCACCTGCTCGCGTACGCGCGGGAGAACCGCTCCCGCTACCACGCCAAGTGGCTCGGCGACCTGTGGACCTACTCCCAGGACCCCACGCCGCAGCACTTCATCGAGCGCGGCTGGGACGAGTGCATCGGCGCGCTCACCACCCTGCGGTCCGCGCTGCGCACCGCCGAGCCGGAGAGCGACCCTTGCCTGGCCACGGGCGCGGGCTGGATCGCCGAAGAGGCGCTCGCCACCGGGCTGCTGTGCTTCCTGCTCTTCCCCGCGGATCCGGTCACCGCCCTGCGCCGGGCCGCCTGCACGAGCGGCGACTCCGACTCGATCGCCTGCCTGGCCGGCGCCTTCGCGGGCGCGCACCTGGGCGCCGGGGCATGGCCCAAGGAGTGGGCGGAGCGGGTCGAGTACCGAAGTGAGCTGCTGACGCTGGGGGCGCTCTGGGATGCTTGACCGGTGACCGATCTCGTGGACCCCACCGCCGCGCCGCGCGTGCCCGGCCTCCCCGACGTGCCGGGACTGCCCGCCCCGACCGACCTCCGGGCCGTCGTCGCCGAGCAGACCGACCCGGTGCTGTTCGCGACCGTCTCCGGCGCCCACCTGTACGGCTTCCCCTCCCGCGACTCGGACGTGGACCTGCGGGGCGTCCACGTCCTGCCGCTCCCGGACCTGATCGGGCTGCGCGAACCGGAGGAGACCCGGTCGAGCATGGGGGACCGGGACGGCGTCGAGATGGACCTCGTCACCCACGACGTCCGCAAGTTCGTACGGCTGATGCTGCGGCGCAACGGCTACGTGCTGGAGCAGCTCCTGTCGCCGCTGGTGGTGCACACCACGGACGCGCACGCGGAGCTGGTC
The DNA here is from genome assembly GCF_044455245.1 of Streptomyces sp. NPDC051310. NCBI lineage: Bacteria > Bacillati > Actinomycetota > Actinomycetes > Kitasatosporales > Streptomycetaceae > Streptomyces > Streptomyces sp. NPDC051310. The sequence goes on along the minus strand of NZ_JBITEO010000009.1, from coordinate 245,241 downwards.
TCCCTCGCGCCGGGCGTCCTGACCACCCACCACGCCCACCACTACCGGGGGTTCGCGGGCACGCAGTGGCGGCTGTACGAGCGCAGCGGCGAGCTGAAGCCGCTGCTGTACACCTTCCGGGCGCTGCTCACCGGGATCCACCTCATGCGCGCCGGCGAGGTGCGGGCGCACCTGCCCACGCTGCTCGGAGAGGTGGCCGCACCCGCCTACCTGCCCGAGCTGATCGAGGCCAAGGCGGCGGCGGAACACGGCCCGGCCGGGGAAGCCGTCGGCACCGAGCGGGCACGCGCCGACGTCGAGGCGCTCCACGCGGCCCTCGACGAGGCGCAGGCGGACTCGTCGCTGCCGGACGCGCCCGTCGCCTACGACGCCCTGCACGACTTCGTCGTACGCGTCCGGGTGGCCGGCGGGACGGCGCGCTGACCGCACGCCCAGCCCGGGGCCCGGTTTCGGAGCGGGGTCGGGCGACGGCGCGGGGTCAGGCGACGGCGCGGGCCGCCGAGGCGCGGCGCGTGCGGAAGAGGAAGTCCTCGACGGCCCGGCGGTCCGGCTCGGCGGGGAGCGGGGAGACCGCGTCCGCCGCGTCCGCCTCCGTGGCGAGGCGGTCCATCCACGCCTCCACGCGCGGCCACGGCACCTCGCCGCGCCTGACCGCCAGCAGCCGCTCGCGCTCGCCGCCGACATCGACGACCAGCTCGCCGGTACGCAGCAGGTCGCGGCAGCTCACCAGCAGCCGGACGAGGTGCATGACGTGCTTCCAGCGCGGCGCTCCGTGCCGTCGGACGTCCGCGTCCAGCTTCTTGCGCTGGGCGGTCGCGTACCGGACGAAGGTCCCGTGGGCCTGCCGGGAGAGGAACGCGCCCCGCAGGGCGAGCAGCTCGCGGCCGGTGTCGTCGGCGTGCTCGACGAGCGGGGAGTGCAGGCACTCCAGGACGGTCGGGTTCGCCCGCAGGGCGAGCTCGCAGAAGCGCTCCAGCTCCCAGCTGAACTGCTCCTCAGCCGGGCCCTCTATGTGCGTGGGCGGTTTGTCGAAGCGCCACTGGAGCGGAGTGGGTGCGAGGAACACACCGCGGCGGTCGGTGTCGCTGTCGTCCGTGGCCAGCCCGAAGGCACGCGACCCCATGACGCAGGAGTAGACGGTGTGGTCGCGCACCAGTTCTTCGGGGGTCAGGGGAGTCATGGCCCCCGATCATGCCAGGGAGATCGTGTCCCCCGAGACGGTGATGTCCTCGGCGGGGAGCGGCCGGGTCGCGGGCCCCCGGACGACCGAGCCGTCGGTGATGCGGAACCGGCTGCCGTGGCAGGCGCAGTGGATGGTGCCGTCCTCCACCGCCGCCACGACGCACCGCTGGTGGGTGCAGACCGCCGAGAAGGCCTGGAACTCGCCTGCCTGCGGCTGCGTGACGACGACCTGCTGCTCCTTGAAGACGGTGCCGCCCCCGGACGGGATGTCCGCCGTCGAGGCCAGCCGCTGCCCGGCGGTACGCGCCGGCGAGGAGGCGGGCGACTGCTCCGGGGTCGTGGGGGCGGGGCTGGCGGCGTCATCGCCGCCGCCGTCGCCGCAGCCGGTGAGCAGCGAGGCGGTGGCGGCGGCAGCGGCGGCGGCCGCCAGGACGGTACGGCGGGGGGTGGGGGCTGCGTTCATGCCGGCATCCTGGCGTCCGGCCCCCTCCGGGTGAAGCAGCCGCGCGGGGGCGCCGCCCGTGCTCACACCCGCGGAAACAGGCCCACGGCGCGGCCGTCCGCGTCCCGGCGCACCTGGAGCACCCCGACGACGGCGGCACGGTCGACCGGCCCGTACAGGTGCGGGTACGGCCCTTCCCAGCGGACCTCGACGCCGCCCAGCCGCTCCTCGTCGATGCGCAGCACCAGCAGCGGCTCGGAGACGTCCCGGTAGTGGGCGTCGGCGACGGCGAGCGCCGTCGCCTCGTCGGGCGAGCAGTGCACGAAGCCCTCCGCCGCGAGCGACGCCGGCGCGTACGGGGCCTCCGGCGCGGCGGACCACCGGGAGAGGGGAACGAGGTGAAACAGCATGCGGACATTTCTAGCGGACCGCGGCTGACTAGGCTGCACAGCAGCAGCACACCAGGCCGACGAAGGAGCGGGACGTGGCGGTACGAGCGGTCCGAGGGGCCGTCCAGCTGGAGCGGGACGACGCCGGGCACATGCGGGACCGGGTCGGCGAGCTGCTCACCGCCGTGCTGGACCGCAACGGCCTGACGCCCGACGACCTGATCAGCGTCTGGTTCACCGCCACCTCCGACCTGCACAGCGACTTCCCCGCCGTGGCGGCCCGCGCCCTCGGCATCGTCGACGTGCCGCTGATCTGCGCGCAGGAGCTGGACATCGAGGGCGCCATGCCGCGCGTCGTCCGCGTCCTCGCGCACGTCGAGACCGATCTGCCCAAATCCGCCGTCGCGCACGTCTACCTCGGTGCCGCGGCCGCCCTGCGCAAGGACATCGCCCAGTGAGAACCGCTCTCGTCATCGGAACCGGACTGATCGGCACCTCGGCCGCCCTCGCGCTGACCGGGCGCGGCGTCACCGTCCACCTCGTGGACCACGACCCGGCCCGGGCACGCACCGCCGCGGCCCGCGGCGCCGGTACGGACGAGGCCCCCGCGGGCCCCGTCGACCTCGCGATCGTCGCCGTACCGCCGGCGCACGTCGCGGCCACCCTGGCCGACGCGATGCGCCGCGGACTGGCCCGCGGCTACCTGGACGTCGCCAGCGTCAAGGGCGGGCCCAAGCGGGAGCTGGAGGCGCTGGGTCTGGACCTCGCCGGCTACATCGGCACGCACCCGATGTCCGGCAAGGAGCAGTCGGGGCCGATGGCCGCGACGGCCGACCTCTTCGAAGGGCGCCCCTGGGTGCTGACGCCCACCCGGGACACCGACACCGAGGTGCTGAACCTGGCGCTGGAGCTGGTCGCGCTGTGCCGGGCGGTGCCGGTCGTCATGGACGCCGACGCCCACGACCGGGCGGTCGCCCTCGTCTCGCACACGCCCCAGCTGGTCTCCTCCATGGTCGCCGCGCGGCTCGCGGACGCCGACGAGACGGCCGTACGGCTCTGCGGTCAGGGCATCCGGGACGTGACGCGGATCGCGGCGTCCGACCCGCGCATGTGGGTCGAGATCCTCGCGGCCAACCCCGGGCCGGTCGCCGACGTCCTGGCCGGCGTCGCCGCCGACCTGGAGGAGACGGTCCAGGCGCTGCGGTCGCTGCAGTCCTCCGACGACGACAAGCGGCGCGACGGCGCGACCGGCGTCGAGGGCGTGCTGCGCCGCGGCAACGCGGGCCGCGCCCGGGTGCCCGGCAAGCACGGCGGCGGCCCGGTGGCCTACGAGACGGTGGCGGTCCTGCTCAGCGACCAGCCCGGCGAGCTGGCGCGGATCTTCGCCGACGCGGGCCGGGCGGGCGTGAACATCGAGGACGTCCGCATCGAGCACGCCACCGGCCAGCAGGCCGGTCTGATCCAGCTCCTCGTGGAGCCCGCGGCGGCGACGGCCCTCGCGGCGGCCCTGCGCGAGCGGGGCTGGGCCCTGCGCCCGTGAGCCGGAGCCCCCCGCGCGCCGGGGGGCTCCGGGCCGCGCCCCCGCGATCCCGGGGCGTAGTCCGAACGGGTGCAAGGGGCGGGGGCAGCAGTCGGTAACCTTGTGCAGGGCCCCTTGCCATCCGGCCGGCCCCTCTCCCACGTACCAGGAAGGTGTCCGACACCGTGGAATCCGTGATCGTCGCCATCGACGGGCCCTCCGGCACGGGCAAGTCGAGCACCTCCAAGGCGGTCGCCGCCAAGCTGGGGCTCAGCTACCTGGACACCGGCGCGCAGTACCGGGCGATCACCTGGTGGATGATCAGCAACGGCGTGGACGTCGAGGACGCCGACGCCGTCGCGTCGGCCGCCGGCAAGCCCGTCATCGTCTCCGGGACCGACCCGTCGCACCCGACGATCACCGTCGACGGCGTGGACGCCTCCGGCCCCATCCGCACCCAGGAGGTCACCTCCAAGGTCAGCGCCGTCAGCGCGGTGCCCGAGGTGCGCGCCCTGATCACCGACCTGCAGCGGTCCATCGCCGCCGGCGCGGAGCACGGCATCGTCGTCGAGGGCCGGGACATCGGTACGACCGTCCTCCCGGACGCGGACCTCAAGATCTTCCTGACCGCCTCCCCCGAGGCCCGTGCCGCCCGCCGCTCCGGCGAGCTCCAGGGCGCCGACGTCCACGCCACCCGCGAGGCCCTGATCAAGCGCGACGCGGCGGACTCCAGCCGCAAGACCTCGCCGCTCGCCAAGGCGGACGACGCCGTCGAGGTCGACACCACGGACCTCACCCTCCAGCAGGTCATCGAGTGCGTCGTCACCCTGGTCGAGGAGAAGCGAGCCGCCCCGTGACCCCTCCCTCGGAGAAGGGCGCCGCGATCGGACGGGGGATCGGCATCGGCCTGATGTACGGGCTGTGGAAGCCGCGCGTCCTGGGCGCCTGGCGCGTCCCGTCCTCGGGGCCGGTGATCCTCGCCGTCAACCACGCGCACAACCTCGACGGCCCCATGCTCATGGGCACCGCGCCCCGGCCCGTGCACTTCCTGATCAAGAAGGAGGCCTTCATCGGCCCCCTCGGCCCCTTCCTGGAGAAGATCGGGCAGCTGAAGGTCGACCGCACGGCGCCCGACCGCACCGCCATCACCGGCGCCCTGGACGTGCTGGCCTCCGGCGGTGTGCTCGGCATCTTCCCCGAGGGCACCCGCGGCCAGGGCGACTTCGCCTCGCTGCGCAGCGGCCTCGCGTACTTCGCCGTGCGCAGCGGCGCGCCCATCGTGCCGGTCGCCGTGCTGGGAAGCACCGAACGCCGCGGACGGTTGATAAGGGCGCTGCCCCCGCTGCGCAGCGGCGTGGACGTCGTCTTCGGCGACGCCTTCGAGGCGCAGGAGGGCGGTTCCGGCCCCCGCACCCGCCGGGCGCTGGACGACGCCACCGTACGGATCCAGGAGCGGCTCACCGCCCACCTGGAAAACGCCAGGCGCCTCACCGGGCGCTGAGCGAGACTTGAGTAGCGGATCACTCGATCCGCCGATGATGAACGAGGAACGGACTTCATGAACGACCAGCACGACCACGGGGCACTCGGCGACACCGAGTACGCGGAGTTCATGGAGCTCGCCGCCGAAGAGGGCTTCGACATCGAGGACGTCGAAGGCGCGATCGAGGAGGCCGGGCACGGCCCGCTCCCCGTGCTCGCCGTCGTCGGCCGGCCGAACGTCGGCAAGTCGACCCTGGTGAACCGCATCATCGGCCGCCGCGAGGCCGTCGTCGAGGACAAGCCCGGCGTCACCCGCGACCGCGTCACCTACGAGGCCGAGTGGGCCGGCCGCCGCTTCAAGGTCGTCGACACCGGCGGCTGGGAGCAGGACGTCCTCGGCATCGACGCCTCCGTCGCCGCCCAGGCGGAGTACGCGATCGACGCCGCCGACGCCGTCGTCTTCGTGGTGGACTCCACCGTCGGCGCCACCGACACCGACGAGGCCGTCGTCAAGCTGCTGCGCCGGTCCGGCAAGCCCGTCGTCCTCGCCGCCAACAAGGTCGACGGCCTCTCCGGCGAGGCCGACGCCGCCATGCTGTGGTCGCTGGGCCTGGGCGAGCCGTTCCCGGTCTCCGCGCTGCACGGCCGCGGCACCGGCGACCTGCTGGACGAGGTCCTCAAGGCCCTCCCCGAGGCCCCCGAGCAGACCTTCGGCGCCGCCCTCGGCGGCCCGCGCCGCATCGCGCTGATCGGCCGCCCGAACGTCGGCAAGTCCTCCCTGCTCAACAAGCTCGCGGGCGAGGAGCGGGTCGTCGTCAACGAGATGGCCGGCACCACCCGTGACCCGGTCGACGAGCTGATCGAGCTCGGCGGCATCACCTGGAAGTTCGTGGACACCGCGGGCATCCGCAAGAAGGTCCACCTCCAGGAGGGCGCGGACTACTACGCCTCCCTGCGCACCGCCGCCGCCGTGGAGAAGGCCGAGGTGGCCGTCGTCCTCATCGACACCACCGAGTCGATCTCCGTCCAGGACCAGCGGATCATCACCATGGCGGTCGAGGCCGGCCGCGCGCTGGTCATCGCGTACAACAAGTGGGACGAGCTCGACGAGGAGCGCCGGTACTACCTGGAGCGCGAGATCGAGACCGAGATGCAGCAGGTCGCCTGGGCGCCGCGCGTCAACGTCTCCGCCCGCACCGGCCGCCACATGGACCGGCTCGTCCCGGCCATCGAGACCGCGCTGGAGGGCTGGGAGACCCGCGTCCCCACCGGCCGGCTGAACGCCTTCCTCGGCGAGCTGGTCGCCGCCCACCCGCACCCGATCCGCGGCGGCAAGCAGCCCCGCATCCTCTTCGGCACACAGGCGGGCACCAAGCCGCCCCGGTTCGTGCTCTTCGCCTCCGGCTTCCTGGAGCACGGCTACCGGCGGTTCGTGGAGCGGCGCCTGCGCGAGGAGTTCGGCTTCGAGGGCACCCCGATCCACATCTCCGTCCGGGTGCGCGAGAAGCGCGGCCGGAAGAAGTAGTTCCGCAGCACGGCAGCGGGGGGGGGGGGGGGGGGGGGGGGGGGGGGGGGGGGGGGGGGGCGGCGGCGCGCGGCGGGGGGGGCCCCCCCCGCGCGGCCGCGCGCCCGCCGCGCGCGCGCCCCCGCCCCCCCCCCCCCCCCCCCCCCCCCCCCCCCCCCCCCCCCCCCCCCCCGTTCCCGGTACGGCGCCCCGTGCCCGACTCCGTGCCCGGTTCTCACAGGCCTCTGCGGGCCGGTGGCAGGGCCGCCGGGACGTGGTGGTGCTGCCGCTGCCACGACCCCGTGTGGACCGGTGCCGCGACCGGGTGCTGGGCCGGGTACGCGCCGCCCGGCCGGTGGCCCCCGGCCACGGCGAAGGACTTGAACCCCAGGTCCTCCTCGCCGCTGCGGTCGCCCGGCAGCGTCCGGAACGACCGCAGGTACTCGGAGTACAGCGCGTCGTAGATCGGCGTGGCCGAGACGCCTGACAGGCCGTCCTGCGCCGGGCGCATCGCGGGGATCTGGTGGTACGGCTGGCGGGAGGTCTCGTATGCGTGCACGTAGGTGCCAACGACCTCGCCGCCCGTCGGATGCGGCCTCGGCCTCACGTGCCCGCCAGCGGCAGCGCGGCGGCCACCAGACGCCCGTCGGCCGACGCCTTCTCCAGCGCGTCGCGCAGCAGGTCCTCGCGCGGCTGCTGGCCGATGGAGCCGACCGGGGCGGCGAAGACCAGCACGGTGTGCGACTTGTTCGCCGCGGCCCGCCAGCCCTCCGTCACCTGCAGCGGCTGGTGCGCCTGCCACCAGGCGACGGGGGAGCCGCCGCCGGTGCCGGGCTGGAGGATGGCGTGCAGCTGGCCCATGGCGAGCAGCACGGACCAGCCGGGCAGCGGGCTCGGCTTGCGGTTGACGTCGTTGACCGGCAGGAAGCCCTGCTCCATCAGCAGCGGCAGGAACTCGTCGCCCTGGCCGGTGGAGCCGGGGCGGGCGATGGGGGCCGTCGGTTCGACGACCAGCGCGGGGTGCAGTTCGTTGCCGATCAGTACGAGACCGCTGGTGACGCCGAGGACCGCCTGCTCCCCGGTGGCGGCGACCGGCGTCGCGGCCGGGCCGCCGGGGGCGGGCGGCTGCTCCTGGCCGGTGATGGACCGGACCGCGCCCTGGAGCTGCTCCTCGGCGACCCTGACCACCTGGGAGGGGATGCAGGTGGCGTGGGCGAAGGCCAGGACAGCGGTCTCCTCGCCGACGAACAGCACGGTGCTGGTGCGTTCCTGCTCGGAGTCGCCCGGGGTGCGGCAGGAGGTGCAGTCGTAACTGCCCGGTGCGTTCTCGCCGGCGAGCAGCCGGTCGGCTTCTTCGTCGCCGATCTCGGCGCGTACGTCCTCGCTGACGTCGAGCATGCGCGGCACGGGTGACTCCTCGGACTCGTGTGCGTGTCGTTGCCGGGCGGTTCCCGGCACTTCTTATGAAGAGCTCAACGGGTGACGGGCGGCAGGGGTCACGCGCCGGCCGCCACGCGTCCGACCGGGTGGGGGTTCGCACCCCGCCCCGCGCGGCGGCCCGGCCGGGGGCGGGCCGGTGCCTAGCGTGTGCGGGTGCTGAAGAACCGTTTCTGGCCGTCGGTCCTGGTGTCGTCGGTGCTGCTCCTGCAGGGCGCCGGCGTGGCCGTGGCCGGTCATCATCCGCCGCCCCCCGCCCCCGGGCCGGGCCCGGCGCACACCCTCGCCGACTGCGCCGGCGACCAGTGGCCGTGGGGCTGCGTCGCCCACTGCGAGAGCAGCGGCCGCTGGCACCTGAACACCGGCAACGGCTTCTACGGCGGGCTGCAGTTCCGGCAGTCCACGTGGGAGGCGTACGGCGGGCTGTCCTACGCCCCGCGCGCCGACCTGGCCACCCGTGAGCAGCAGATCCTGGTCGCCGAGGAGGTGCTGCGGTGGCAGGGCTGGGGCGCCTGGCCCACCTGCTCCCAGCGGTACGGGCTGTCCGGCCGCGCCCATGTGGTGCAGCCCGGGGACACGCTGTCGGCCATCGCCGACCGGTTCGGGGTCATGGGCGGCTGGAAGGCGCTGCACAAGGCCAACGAGGCCCTCATCGGGGCGGACCCGAACCGGATCAGCCCCGGGATGATGCTCTCGCTCCCCGTGTGAGCCCTCCCGGCGCCGCGGTCACGCCGGACGCAACCGCTCCTCCGCCGCCTCGCCGCTGAAGCCGACGGTGCCGCGCCGCAGTTCGTGCACGAGCGCGCCGGGCGGCAGACCGGCCGGGAGGCGCTGCTCGGCGAGGACGACCGCGGCGCCGAGTGCGCCCAGGCGCTCGTACGTGCGGGCCGCGGCGGCGGGGGAGAGGCCGAGGGCCGGTTCGTCGACGAGCACCACACGGGCGGGCGCCAGGAGCGCGCGGGAGAGGGCCAGCATCCGTTGCTCGCCTCCGGAGAGCGTGCCGGCGCGGCGCGCGAGCAGCGGGCGCAGCTCCGGGTACGCGTCGAGGGCGGGCGCCGCGTCGCCGCCCCGGGCCGCGAGGCCGAGGTTCTCCGCCACCGTGAGGGTGGGGTGGACGGCGCGCCGGTCCGGTACGAAGCACAGGCCGCGGCGGGCCCGCTCGTGGGCGCGCAGGCGTGTGACGTCGGCGCCCCGCCACAGCACGCGCCCGGCGGCCAGCGGCACCGTCCCCGCGAGGGCGCGCAGCACGGTCGTGCGGCCGGATCCGTTGCGGCCCAGCAGGACGGTCACCGTGGCGGCCGGGACGGGCAGGTCGACGCCGTGCAGCGCCTCCAGGGGGCCGTAGCGCACCCGGGCGGAGCGCAGTGCCATCTCGATGGTCATGACACGATCCGCCCCGCCTCCATGACGTGCACGGTGTCCGCGATGCCCGCGACGAGATCCGGGTCGTGCTCCACGAGCAGTACGGCGGTGCCGTCCGCCGCGAGGGCCCTCAGCACGCGGGCGAGCGCGTCCGTCTCGTCGGCGTCCAGCCCGGCGGAGGGCTCGTCGAGCAGCAGTGTGTGCGGCTGCCCCGCGAGGGCGCGGGCCACCTCCACGCGCCGCAGGGTGCCCGTGGACAGGCCCGCGGCGGGGAGCCGGCGCACCGGGGTCAGCCCGAGGAGCCGCAGCGTGCGCTCGACGTGGTGCGGGTCGCGGGCGCGGCGGGCACGGCCCTGTTCGGCGCCGGTGCGCACGTTCTCCTCGACGGTGAGGGAAGGGAACACGGCGAGCTCCTGGAACGTCCGGGCGATGCCCAGGCGGGTGCGGGCGTGCGCGGGACGCCGGGTGATGTCGGCGCCGTCGAGGGTGACGCGGCCGGACGTGGGGCGCGCGGTGCCGGCCAGGCAGTCGAAGAGCGTGCTCTTGCCGGCGCCGTTCGGCCCCACGAGGGCCGTGAGGCGGCCCGGCGGGACGTGCAGGTCGACGCCGTCGAGGGCGGTTGAGCCGCCGGGGTGGCGGAGGGTGAGGCCGTGGGCGCGCAGCCCCCGGGGCGGCTCGGCCGCGGCCCCCCGCGGTTCCCGCGCGGGTGCGGGCGGGCCCTGGGGGCGCTGCACGCCCTGCCGGGTGGGCGGCTCCGTCCCCCGGGCGCCCGGCGGCCGGGAGGCGTGCGCCCGTGCCCCGGGTCGCCGCGGTGCCCCGGCCGGGGCGGGCCGGCCGGGCGCGGGTTCTCCGGTGGGTGGCGGCTCCATCCGGAGCCGCTCGCCCTCGGCGACCTCGGGGTGCGAGCCGGGTGGAGGTGGCTCCGTGAGTGGCCGCTCGCCCTGCGCGGTGCCGGGGTGCGGGCCGGGTGGGGGTGGTGGTGTGCGGTGCGGTGGGAGTGGCTCGGAGGGGGGTCGCTGGAACGCGACGGCTTCGGCCGGTGCGGGGCGTTTCGCGGGCCGGCGGGGCGGGGCGGACGGCAGCAGGGACGTCAGCGGCGGGACGCGGGACGCCAGGGCGGCCAGCAGACCGATCAGGGCCGCCGCGGCGCCGCCCCGCGCCCCCGCGTCCAGGCCGACCAGGAGGACCGCCGCCAGCAGCGGCGAGAGCAGGCTGTCCGCGCCCAGCACCAGGACCGCAGCGAACCACAGCAGGCCGCGCACCGGGTCGAAGGCCGCCGGGTCGAAGGCGCGCAGGCCCATGCCCAGCAGCCCCCCGCCCAGCGCCGCCAGCGCGGCGCCCGCCACGCAGGCCAGGACCTTGAGCGCGGGCACCGGGACGCCCGACGCCGACGCGCCCGCCTCGTGGTCGCGCAGAGCGGCCAGCGCCCGGCCCGCCCGGCCCCGGCGCAGCGCCGCCACCAGCAGGAGCGCGGCCGAGAGGACCGCCAGCTCCGCGGTGTAGAAGGCCCGGTCCGACGCGAGGGCGGCCGGCCGCGACAGCGACAGGCCCGCCGTCGCGTACGGCTGCGTGAGGACGAAGCGGCTCACGGCCACGCCGACCGCCAGGGTCGCCAGCGCCAGTGCGAGCCCGTGACGGCGGACGGCGGGCCAGCCCGTCAGCAGGCCCAGCGGGGCGACGAGGAGGGCGGCCACCGGCAGCGCGCCGAGCTCCGGCACCCGGGGCAGGCCCGGGAAGCGCCCCGCCGCCAGCAGCGCGGTGAACAGCGCTCCCAGGCCCGCGTAGGCCGCCTGCCCGAGGGAGATCTGGCCGCCGCGGCCGGTGACCACCACCAGGGACAGCAGGATCACCGACAGCGCGGGGACCTGGATCGCGGTGTGCAGGTCCGGGCCCGCGAACACCAGCGGCAGCAGGAACAGCACCCCGGCGACCACCCACACCCCCGGCGGAACCCGGGCCCCCGCCGTCGACGCGCGCGGCAGCGCGTCGCGCGCCCCCACGCCCGGCAGCACCAGCGCGGCGACGAGCAGGGCGACGACGAACAGGTTCGTGGCGACGGCCTGGAGCAGCGGCCCCGCCCATCCGGCCGGGTGGAAGCGGGTCAGCTGGGCCTGGCCCACCCCGATCGCCAGCGCGGTCAGCACCGCCACCGGCAGGCTCCGCATGCGGGCCGCCACCGCCACCGCGACGACCTCGACGACCAGCAGCGGCAGCCCGTACGGGTCGAGCCGTACGTACGGGGCGAGCAGCACACCCGTCAGCCCCGCCGTGAACGACCCGAACGCCCAGCCCACCGCCGCCATCCGGTCGGCGTCGATGCCGCCCAGCGCGGCCAGCGCGCGGTTGTCCACCACCGCGCGCAGCTCCCGCCCCGGCCGCGTCCAGCGGGTGGCGGCCCCCACCGCGACCGCCAGCAGCACGGCCGCCGACAGGTGCAGCCACGGGTCGTCCCCCAGCAGCACCGGTGCGTCGTCCCGCGCCCCGCCGCCCCACAGCAGGGCCGCGGCCCCGACGAGGAGCACGAACACACCGATGGAGGCCACCAGCGTCGTCGCGGGGTCCGACCCGAGCACCGCCGCCGGTCGGAACACCACCCGGTCCAGGGCCAGCCCGATACCGGGAGCGAACAGCAGCACCGTCACGCAGGCGGCGAGCGGCAGCGGCCAGCCCCACTCGACCACCAGCTGGCGCAGCACGTACGCGCAGACCATCGCGACGGCGCCGTGCGCCAGGTTGAGCACCCCCGTGGCCCGGTAGGTGACGATCAGGCCGATGCCGGTCAGGGCCGCCGCGCTGCCCACGGCGAGACCGGACAGCACGAGCTCGTACGTCAGCGAGGACACGCGTCAGCTCTCGGGCTCGCAGACCGGGCAGGGATCCAGGCGCGCGCCCCCCGCCGGTACCGCGTCCGCCCTGCCCGCCACCAGCGGGCAGTCCGGGCGGTGCGCCAGTGTCCCGCCCGGGACCCGCAGGGGCGGGGCGCCGGATACGGGGCGCGCGGGCACGGCCGGGGGCTGCGCCGGGCCCGCGCCGTCCGCCTCCGGGGGCGGGCGCCGCGCCGGAGCCGCGCCGAGCAGCACCGCGCCCGCCACGACCAGGGCCGCCCCCGGCACGGTGCACGACGCCAGGTAGGGCAGCTGCCGCTCCGCGAAGCGCTCGCCCGACACCCCGTACCAGCCGGCCGCGCACAGCACCGCGCCCGCGGCGGCGGCCACGATCCCGCCCCACCACAGCAGTCGCGATGTGGGCATCCCGGCCTCCGCTGGCGATACAGGGCAATTCCTTGCACTATGCCCAATAAGGCCAAAAAAGGCACAGACCCCGGAACCCGGTGGTGAGCCAGATGGTCCACGAGAGTCTCCGTACGCATCGGCGCACAGCGGCGCTGGCCGCCGCGGGGGTCCTGCTCGTCGTACCGGCCGCCGCGGCGTGCGGCGGCGGCAACGGCAACGGCCAGTCGGAGAGCTCGCCCACGGCGACCGCCACCGTGCCGCAGGCCACGGACCGGCCGGCCGACGCGGCCGCGGCCCGCCAGCAGATCGAGAAGAACTGGACGGCGTTCTTCGACCCCGCCACACCGGTCGACCGGAAGGCCGAACTGCTGGAGAACGGCGACCGGATACGGCCGGTGCTCCAGGCGTTCGCCGCCGACCCGCAGGCCGCGCGGACGTCGGTGAAGGTCCAGGACGTCACCTTCACCGCGGCCGACCGGGCCGACGTCACCTACGACGTGCTCGTCGGCGGCAGCCCCGCCCTGCCCGGCGCCAAGGGCACCGCCGTGCACCACGAGGGCACCTGGAAGGTGTCCGTCAACACGCTCTGCGCCCTCGTCCGGCTCAGCCCCGATGCGACCGCCGTGCCGGGTTGCTGAAGCCCTCCTGATGGCGGCGCTCCTGGTGCTGAGCGCCGCCTGCGGCAGCCGCCTGCCGGAGAGCGCCTCCGACGTGCGGCGCACCCCGCCCGCCGCGACCGCGGCCGGCCCGCCGATCCGCGTCGGCATCATCGCCAGCGCCACCAGCCCCGTGGGCGGCGCCGCCTTCACCGGGCCCCGGGACGGCGCGCAGGCGTACTTCGACGCCCTCAACGCGCGCGGCGGCATCGACGGCCGCCGCGTGGAGGTCATCACCTGCGACGACGGCGGCAGCGGCGTGGGCAACGACGCGTGCGTGCACGAACTCCTCGACGAGGACAAGGTCTTCGCGCTCGTCGCCACCACCGCCTTCGCCTACGCGGGCGCCCCGCGCGTCGCCGCCGCCGGCGTCCCCGACATCGGCGGCCAGCCCCTCGGCCCGGCGTACGACACCTATCCGCACCTGTACGGCATCTACGGCAGCTCCGCCCCGCGCGAGGGCGGCAAGCCCGGCTGGAACGGCGTCCTGTACGGCGGCACCGAGGTGTACCGCTGGTTCAAGCGCGAGCTCGGCGCCCGCACCGCCGCCGTCGTCGCGTACAACCAGGCGTCCTCCGCCGCCTACGCCCGGCACGTCCGGCGCGGCCTGGAGGCCGAGGGCTACCGGGTCGTCGCCGAGCAGGTCGACTTCGCGCTGCCCAACTACCGGGCCGTCGCCGCCGACCTGCGTGAACAGGGCGTGGACGTCGTCTTCGACGCCCTCGACACCCACGGCAACGCCCGCCTGTGCGCGGCCATGGACGCCGTCGGGCTGCGGGTGGCCGCCAAGGTCACCAACGTGCAGAACTGGAACCAGACCGTGCCGCGCGACTTCGAGGACGCCCCGCACTGCCGCAACGCCCTCTGGGTGACCGGCGCCAGCCGCAACCACGACGAGACCTCCCACCCGGCCGTACGCGAGTTCCGCGACGCCATGAGGGGCAGGCCGCTGTCCCAGTGGGCGCTGGAGGGCTGGGCCGCCGCCATGTGGTTCACGGATGCCGCCGCCTCCTGCACCGCGCCGGGCCTCACGCGCGCGTGCGTCGAGCGCTTCCTCGACCGGCCAAAGCCGTACACCGCCCGCGGACTGCTCCTGCCCGTCACCTTCGAGCGGCTCCCCGAACCGCCGAGGACGAGCCGCACCTGCCTCTCCGTCGCCCGCTGGCAGGACGGCCGCGGGTGGGTCACCCGGGGCGGCGACATGACCACCAACTGCGCCACCGTGCCACAGCTCGGCTACCGGCCCTGAAGGCCCGCCGTCCCGGAAGGCAAGTACAGTCCACCCTTGACGACCATCGACACATCGGACACCTGTCGGACCAGGATCCAGGGGGACGCGGCGAACGCGATGCACATCTCATTTCTGCTCCACAACGCGTACGGCATCGGCGGCACGATCCGCACGACGTTCAACCTCGCCGCGGCCCTCGCCGAACGGCACGAGGTCGAGATCGTGTCCGTCTTCCGCCACCGCGAGGAGCCGACCCTCGGCGCCCCCGCCGGCGTGACCATGAAGCACCTGGTCGACCTGCGCAGGAACAGCCCCTCGTACGACGGCGACCACCCCGACTACAAGAAGCCCGCCAGGGTCTTCCCGCGCGGTGACGGACGCTGGAAGCAGTACAGCCGCCTGACCGACGCCCGCATCGCCGCGCACCTGAAGACCCTTCAGGCCGATGTCGTCGTCGGCACCCGCCCCGGCCTCAACGTGCACATCGCCCGCCAGGCCCGCCGCGGCGCGGTCCGCGTCGGCCAGGAACACCTGACGCTGGACAGCCACGGCTACCGGCTGCGCCGCGAGATCGGCCACCGGTACGCGCTCCTCGACGCGATCACCACCGTCACCGAGGCCGACGCCCGCTCCTACCGGAGCAGGCTCAGGCTGCCCGGCGTCCGCATCGACGCCGTGCCCAACAGCGTCCCCGCGCCGCGCGTCGAGCCCGCCGACTCCACCGCCAAGTGGGTGATCGCCGCCGGCCGGCTGACCCGGGTCAAGCGCTACGACCTGCTGGTCGAGGCGTTCGCGAAGGTGGCCGCCACCCGGCCCGACTGGCGGCTGCGGATCTACGGCTCCGGCGACGCGACGGGCAACGAGAAGAACGCGCTGCGCGCCCTCATCGAGGAGCGCGGCCTGCACAACCACGTCTTCCTGATGGGCCCGGCCAACCCGCTGGAGCCCGAGTGGGTCAAGGGCTCCATCGCGGCCGTCACCTCCCGCCTCGAAGCGTTCGGGATGACCATCGTCGAGGCGATGCGCTGCGGCCTGCCCGTGGTCTCCACGGACTGCCCGCACGGGCCGGGCGAGATCATCGAGGACGGCGTCGACGGACGGCTCGTACCCGTCGGCGACGTGGACGCGATCGCCGGCGCGCTGCTCGGCCTGATCCAGGACGACGACCTGCGGCGCCGCACCGGGCGGGCGGCGCTCGCCGCGTCGCAGCGCTTCGACCCCGTCCGGATCGCCGAGCGCCACGAGGCGATCTTCGCCGAGCTGGTCGCGCAGGGGACCAACGGCCGCTCCCGCAGCCGGGTCCGCGACACCCTGCACCGCACCCGCGGCGCGCTCCTCGACGCCGCGTACACGGCGCGCTACAAGGCCGCCGACGTGCTCCGGAAGGGAAAGTCCGCATGACCGACGCCACGACCCCGGCCCCCGCGCCCGGCACGCCGCCCCGTGCGGACTGCGTCGCGGACGCCGCCGGCGGCCTCACCTTCGACGTGGCGGTCCACGAGGCCACCGCGCCCGTCCTCGTCCTCGGACGGCGCGGCGGCACGGGCGGGCCGGCGGACGAGGCCCGGCTGCCGCTCACCCCGGCCGGCGAGGGCCGGGCGCGCGCCGTGCTGCCCAGCACCATGGAGCTGGCCGAGGGCCGCTGGGACCTGTTCCTGGACGAGCGGGCCGTCGAGCCCGGCATCCGGGACGTGCGGTCCCTCGTCGACCGGGTCCCCGACGAGCACGGACCCCTGGCCGTCCGCATCCCCTACCCCACGGCCGACGGGCGGCTCGCCGTGCGCAGCTGGCTGCGCGCCGTGCACGCCGAGGCCGGCGACATCGGCCTCGGGGACGGGACCTGCACCGTCGAGGGCGTGCTGTACGGGGCCGAGCTCGGGCCCGGGGCGGTCGCCGAGGCCCGGCTGGGCGACCGGGTCCACCAGGTGCCCGCCGACGGCGGGAAGGGGCGCTTCACCTTCACCCTCCCGTACGACGACCTCGCCCGGACGCCGCCGCCCGCCGGCAAGCAGCACCTGTGGGAACTGTGGCTGCGCCCCGGCGAGGACGCCGGACCGGTGCGGATCTCCCGCCTCCTGGACGACATCTGGGACCGCAAGAGCATCCACGTCTACCCGGTGCAGCGGCGCGAGGGCTACCGGGCCGCGCCCTGCTACACGACCGACAACGACCTCTGCGTCCGGCTGACCGCGTAACCGCCCGTCGGCCCCTGCGGCCCCCGGCCCCTCCGGCCGTCGCTCTCTCCGCTCCCTCCCCCCCCTCGCGGACCGGACCTGTCCGCAACCGGTGGCAGACTCGCCGCATGGTCGAGACCTCCGCACGACTCCTGCGCCTGCTGTCCCTGCTCCAGGCCCATCGCGAATGGTCCGGCGCCGACCTCGCCGAGCGGCTCGGCGTCACCGCGCGCACCGTGCGCCGGGACGTCGACCGGCTGCGCGGGCTGGGCTACCCCGTCCACGCCGCCCCCGGCACCGGCGGCGGCTACCAGCTGGGCGCCGGAGCGTCGCTGCCCCCGCTGCTCCTGGAGGACGACGAGGCGGTCGCGGTCGCCGTCGGGCTGCGCACCGCGGCGGGCGGCGGCATCGAGGGCGTCGGCGAGACCTCCGTACGCGCCCTGGCCAAGCTGGAGCAGGTGCTGCCCGACCGGCTGCGCCGGCGCGTCGGCGCCCTGACCGCCTACACCGTGCCCATGCTGCGCACGCCCGAGACCGCGGTGGACCCGGCGGTCCTCACCGAGCTGGCCCACGCCTGCCGGGACAGCGAACGGCTCCGCTTCGAGTACCGCGACCACAACGGCTCCGCCACGCGCCGCACCGCCGAGCCGCACCGCCTGGTGTGCACGGAGCGCCGCTGGTACCTGGTGGCGTGGGACGTGGACCGAGCGGACTGGCGTACGTTCCGGGTGGACCGCGTCGTGCCGAAGCCGCCCCACGGGCCGCGCTTCGTGCCCCGCGACCCGCCCGCCGAGGACCTGGCCGCCTACGTCTCGCAGGGGGTGTCCACGGCGGCGTACGCGGCGAGAGCGGTGATCCGGCTGCACGCCCCCGCTGCCGAGGCCGCCCGGGTCGTCGGCCCCTCCGACGGCGTGCTGGAGCCCGAGAGTGCCACCACCTGCCTGCTGCACACGGGCGCCGCGAGCCTGGATGTCCTCGTGATCCACGTGGTGTTGATGGGGCTGGAGTTCGAGGTGATCGAGCCGCCCGCGCTCGACGACCGCATCGGAGCGGTTCGCGACCGCCTCTCCCGGGCTTTGGACCGGTCCGGACGGCCCGCCGGAACACCGGACGACGGCGGGCCCGGCGGCCCGTGACGCCCGGTGCGCCGTCAACGCGGCGCGGTTCCCGGGCGGGGTGGCCGGTGTGTGAATTCGGTGCGGGAACGGTGGATTTCCCCCGCCCTTTCGATTTCCGTGCCGATGTGCCGAAAGGCACATCGGCGGTTCATCGCAATTACGCCGCGTGCCCGGCGCGGCAGCGCGTGCAATTCGGCGGGTACGGGTAATGGCACGGCCCGGAAGGGCGGCGAATTCCCTTCAAACGCCTGTCGTCATCCTGTGACGGAAGTGTGACCGGTGAGGTACAGGGGGCCGGTGGGTACCAGGAGCCCCGCGCTTCCGTCACTGTGCGCCGCCGCCTACGGTGAAGGGCATGGCATCCCTTCCGACCCCTCCCGCACAGCCCGACGACACCCCCGAGGCGTACGTGGGCCTCGACGAGCGCGACGCCGAGCAGGTGGCCCGCTCCCGCGGCTGGACCACGGTGCGCTCGCTCCCGCCCGGCGCGATCATCACCATGGAGTACGTGGCCGGCCGCATCAACTTCGAGGTGGACGACCACACCGTCACCCGCTGCTGGGTCGGCTGACGCCGCCCACGCGAAAGGCCCCGGCCGAGAAGCCGGGGCCTTCGTCATGGACAGGGGCGGGGCTCAGCCGCCCGTGAGCCGCCCGTCGTACGGCCGCGCGTGCGGCGGCCGCCGGCTGCCCGCCGGGGTGACCGGCGTCCGCTCCGAGCGGACCACCGCGTGCGGCCGCGGCTGCGTGAGCGTGGCGCGCACGTTCCCCGTACGGCCGCCCGTCGCGGCCGCTCCGGTCCCCGCGCCCACGGGCTCGCCCACCGGCTCGGCCGGCACCGGTTCGGCGGCCGGCCCGGCCTCCGGGGCGGGCGCCCCGCGCTGCGCGTATATGGCCGGCCGCGGCCCGCCCACCGCCACGGGCACCGGAGCCACCCGGCGCCGGCGCGCCCACAGGGCGTCGCGGGCACCCAGGATCATCGCCTCGGCGCGCGCGATCACCGGCTCGCACCAGGGCAGCCCCAGCAGGATCAGCAGACCGGCGGCCCAGCCCAGCAGCACATCGCTCAGCCAGTGCGTACCGAGGTAGACGGTGGTCAGTCCGACGCCGAGGGCGACCACGGCCGACAGGGCCGACAGATAGCGGCGCGCCCGCGGGGTGGTGGCCAGATAGGAGAGGATTCCCCAGGTCACCACCGCGTTGGCGGTGTGTCCGGAAGGAAATATATCGCCGCCCGCGAACAGCTCGGCCGAGCCGATCTGTGTCGCGTAATGGGGCCCGAGCCTGCCGAGGCCGATCTTGACCGCGCCCACCGTGACGTTCAGCAGCAGCAGCGCGGCGCCGAGCACCAGCAGCGGCCGCAGCGTGTGCTGGCGCCACGAGCGCCAGCCCAGCCAGGCCGCCACCATCACGGCCGTCGGTCCGCGCTGGCCCAGCACCACGAAGTAGTCGAGCGTCGCGTGCACTTCCGGCCACTGCTGATACGGCCGGAAGAGCATGACCTTCCAGTCGAGGGTCACCAGCCAGGACGAGACGAGCACGGCCACCACGATCGCCCCGTAGAACGCCGACGTCCCGCCGAAGAGGGCGAGACGGGTGCGGCTCATCCGCGGGATCTCAATCTTCGGCGGTTCCGGCTCCCGGTCCAGCCGGGCGAAGATGTCGGTACGCACCCAATCGACGTTACAGCGAGTGAGTGCCGGCCCAGGCGCATCCGGTCTCTTTGTGATGACGATGTGATGTGGAGTGTGTCTCAGTCACCTGCTTATTCGCTGCTTATCCATAAAGCCCGAGCGGCTCGGGTCCTATTACCGCCGGACCCGCCGGCGGAAGTGTGTTTGTCCGACCCGGAAAACACCCGGGGAGCAGCTCGGCCGGAATTCTTCCCTCCGCGCCGCTCGCGCCGGAGTGGCGTACGCCACACTCCCGCGCCCGCCCGCGTGAGAGGTGGACCACGCGCCCCCGCCGTGAACTCGCGTACGCTGACGGCTCACTCGCCCGTCGATGCCGGGCCGCCGGAGGACGTCCCTCCCTCCGGTCAGTGCCCACCGAGCGCGAGGGATCCATCTGTGGGAGGTACGTACATGTCCGGGACGACCACGGCCGCAGCACGACTGCGTGCCGCATCCGGCGGTGCCAACCGCTGGGTCGTCCTCTTCGTCCTCTGCGTCAGCCTGCTGCTCGTCGCGCTCGACGCGACGGTGCTGCACGTCGCCGTTCCCGCCGTCACCGAGGACCTGCGCCCCAGCTCCACGGCGCTGCTGTGGATCGTGGACGCGTATCCGCTGGTGTGCGCCTCGCTGCTGATCCTCTTCGGCACGCTCGGCGACCGGCTCGGCCGGCGCAGAGTCCTGCTCGCCGGGTACGCGCTGTTCGGCGTGGCGTCCGCGGTCGCCGCGTTCGCCGACACCCCCGGTGTGCTGATCGCCGCGCGCGCCCTGCTGGGCGTCGGCGGCGCCATGATCATGCCGGCGACGCTGTCGATCCTCCGCGCGGTCTTCCCCGACCGGCGGGAGCGGGCCACCGCCATCGGCATCTGGACCGCCGTCGCCGCCGTCGGCGCCGCGACCGGGCCCGTCCTCGGCGGTTTCCTGCTCGAGCACTTCTGGTGGGGCTCGGTCTTCCTGATCAACATCCCGCTGATGGCGGTGATACTGCCGGCCGGCCGGTGGCTGCTGCCCGAGTCCCGCGGCAGCGGAGAGGGCCCGTGGGACGTCCTCGGCGCCCTCATGGCGGCGGCCGGCGTGATGGGGATGGTGCTGGGCGTGAAGCGGCTCGGCGCCGGGGACGACTCCCCGCTGAGCCCGGCGACGGTCGGTCCCCTGCTGGTCGGCGCCGCCCTGCTGGTGCTGTTCGTACGGCGGCAGCGCCGGCGGCCGCACCCGCTGATCGACATGCGGATGTTCGCCCGCGCCGCCTTCACCACGTCCGTCGGCTGCATCGTGCTCGCGATGCTGGCGCTGGTCGGCCTGGAGCTGATCGCCGTCCAGTACCTCCAGCTCGTGCTGGAATTGAGCCCGGTCGAGACGGGCCTGCGGCTGCTGCCGCTGACCTTCGCCGCGATGGCCGCCGGCGCCACCGGCTCGTACACGCTGCGCCGCGTCGGGCCGCGCCGGATGGTCGGCTGGGGCTTCGTGCTCACGGCCGGCGCGGTGCTGCTGCTGGTGCTCATGGGCCACCACGACCGCCCGCTGCTGCTCACCACCGGTTTCGTCCTGCTCGGCTTCGGTCTGCAGACCACGCTGTTCGGGGCGTACGAGTCGATGCTCAGCGAGGCCCCGGCGCACAGCGCGGGCGGCGCGGCGGCGATCGGCGAGACCTCCTACCAGCTGGGCGCGGGCATGGGCATCGCGCTGCTCGGCAGCGTCATGAACGCCGCCTACGCCCCCGGCCTCACCTCCGTCGCGGGCGTGCCCGCGTCCGCCGGCTCGGCCGCGGCGAACTCGCTGGGGGAGGCGTACCAGGTGGCGGCCCAGCTCGGCGGGCCCGCGGGGGAGGCCCTGCGGACGGCCGCGCGGCACTCCTTCGTCCACGGTCTGCACGTCACGCTCGTCGTCAGCGCGGCCCTGCTGCTGGCGGGCGGCCTGATGGCGCTGCGCCTCCCCCGGGTCATGGAGTGCCAGCCGGACGCCGACGCCCGGCTCGGTGGCGCGGACGCCCCCCCGCAGGCGCCGGCCGCGGCGCAGCCGGCCCGGGAGCCGGAGCCGCGCACCGCCGCCCCGGGCGGCGTGCCGGGGGCGCGGGCCGCCCGCCCGGAGTCCCGGCGCGAGACCTGCGGCACCGGGCCGGAAGCCCACGTCCCCGCGCGCCGCGCGCCGGTGGAGTCGGCCCGGACGGGGCGTACGGCACACTGAGTGCCGGGCGCCCCCCCGCCCGGCCGGGGTGGCGCACGCCGCGCCCGGACGGTCTGGACGTGCGGGACGGTGCGTCGTAACGTTCGGCGGCGAGCGTAACTAACACCGCTAGTTTTAGTGGCCGCCCGGAGGTCCCCGCCATGTCCGCATCAGCGAAGCTCCCGCCCTTCGACCCCAGCGACCCCCTCGGCATCGACGACCTCCTCTCGCCGGAGGACCTCGCGGTCCGCGACACCGTCCGGAGCTGGGCCGCCGACCGGGTGCTGCCGCACATCGCCGAGTGGTACGAGAAGGGCGAGCTGCCCGGCATCCGCGAGCTCGCCCGCGAGCTCGGCTCGATCGGCGCCCTCGGCATGTCCCTGGAGGGGTACGGCTGCGCCGGCGCGAGCGCCGTCCAGTACGGGCTCGCCTGCCTGGAGCTGGAGGCCGCCGACTCCGGCATCCGCTCCCTCGTCTCCGTGCAGGGCTCGCTGGCCATGTACGCGATCCACCGGTTCGGCTCGGAGGAGCAGAAGCAGCGCTGGCTGCCGTCCATGGCGGCGGGCGACACCATCGGCTGCTTCGGTCTGACCGAGCCCGACATCGGCTCGGACCCGGCCGCGATGCGGACGTACGCCAAGAAGGACGGTGGCGACTGGGTGCTCAACGGCCGCAAGATGTGGATCACCAACGGCTCGGTGGCGGGGGTCGCCGTCGTCTGGGCGCAGACCGACGAGGGCATCCGCGGCTTCGCCGTACCGACCGACAGCGACGGATTCTCGGCGCCCGAGATCAAGCACAAGTGGTCGCTGCGCGCCAGCGTCACCAGCGAGCTCGTCATGGACGACGTCCGGCTCCCGGCCGACGCCGTGCTGCCGGGCGTCACCGGGCTCAAGGGGCCGCTCAGCTGCCTGTCGCACGCGCGGTACGGGATCGTCTGGGGTGCCATGGGCGCCGCGCGCTCGTCGTTCGAGGCGGCGCTGGCGTACGCGCGGAGCCGCGAGCAGTTCGGCCGCCCCATCGGGGGCTTCCAGCTGACCCAGGCCAAGCTCGCGGACATGGCGGTGGAGCTGCACAAGGGGATCCTGCTCGCCCACCACCTCGGGCGGCGGCTGGATGCGGGAAGGCTGCGCCCCGAGCAGGTCAGCTTCGGCAAGCTGAACAACGTACGGGAGGCGATCGAGATCTGCCGCACCTCGCGCACCATCCTCGGCGCGAACGGGATCTCCCTCGAATACCCCGTGATGCGGCACGCCACCAACCTCGAGTCGGTGCTCACCTACGAGGGCACCGTCGAGATGCACCAGCTCGTGCTGGGCAAGGCGCTCACCGGACTCGACGCCTTCCGGTGAGCCGTCGGACGACCGGTCCGCGGTGAGCGGCCCTCCCCTCAGCTCTGGTTGAAGAAGCCGTCCTCGGTGCGCGACCCGGCCTCCCCGTTGACGATCTCCGTGTTCGCGGGCGTCAGCAGGAAGACACGGGTCGCCACGCGCTCGATCGACCCGCGCAGGCCGAAGGTCAGCCCGGCGGCGAAGTCGACGACGCGCTTGGCGTCGGCGGGTTCCATGGAGGTGAGGTTCATGATGACGGGGACGCCGTCCCGGAAGAGCTCGCCGATCGCCCGGGCGTCCCGGAAGCCGTCCGGGGAGACCGTGGCGATCCGGCGGCCCTCCTCCTCGGCGGTCTCGGAGGCCACCCGCACCCGCGGGTCGGTCACCCAGGCGTCGCCACGGTCGCTCTCGGCGTACTCGTCGTCGTCGTAGTAACGATCGTCGTTGTCCTCGACGAGACCCAGCCATGCACTCGCCTTGCGCACCGATCCCATGGACGCCTCCTTTCATCGCGGTCACTTGTGGTTCCGCTATCCCTATGGTCGACCATCATGCGGATCGTGCGCCAAGTGGATAGTCGCCGCGCAGGCGATTCGTGACGGTACTGGTGCAGAAGATGTGGCGATTCGTCAAGATTCAGCAGGCGTAAGGCACCTGAAGGAGGGGTTCCGCAACTCATATATGACATTCGGGCCGGATGGGTGAGCGGGCGGACGTACGGGTGAACTGATCCGGCCGATACGATGCCCGCCGCACAGTCGAACGACACTCGGGGGAGCGGGGGAAGCACGTGTTCGGAATCGTCAGGCCCTGTACGCACAGGCTCACGGACGGGCTCAAGACGGAGTGGATGGCTCACCTCTGCGGGCTCTGCCTCGCCCTGCGGGCGGACCACGGGCAGTTCGCCCGGATCGCCACCAACTACGACGGGCTCATCGTCTCGGTGCTGACGGAGGCTCAGACGGAGCGCACGCCGGCCGCGCGCCGCACGGCAGGGCCTTGCCCCCTGCGCGCCATGCGGACCGCGCCGGTGGCCCGCGGCGAGGGCGCCCGGCTGGCCGCCGCCGTCTCACTGGTCCTCGCGTCCGCGAAGATGCGCGACCACGTCGCCGACCGGGACGGGCTGCTGGCGCGCCGTCCGATGGCCGCTGCCGCGCGGCGCGTCGCCCGCGGCTGGGACCGGGCGGGCGCACGGGCCGGGCGCGAGCTGGGCTTCGACACCGCCCTCCTGGTCGACGCGGTGGACCGGCAGACCGGGATCGAGGCGCTGGCCGGCCCCGGGACGCCGCTGCTGACCGTCACCGAGCCGACCGAGACGGCCACCGCGGCCGCCTTCGCGCACACCGCGGTGCTGGCCGGCAAGCCGCAGAACACCGAGCCGCTCGCGGAGGCCGGCCGGCTCTTCGGACGGCTCGCGCACCTGCTGGACGCCGTGGAGGACCGCGAAGCCGACGCCGCGTCAGGCGCCTGGAACCCGCTCACCGCCACCGGGACCTCGCTCGCCGAGGCGCGGCGGCTCGCGGACGACGCGCTGCACGGCATCCGGCTGGCGCTGCGGGACGCGGAGTTCGCCGACGACAAGCTGCTGCACGTGCTGCTGGCGCACGAGCTGCGCCAGGCCGTGGACCGGGCGTTCGGCACGGCCGGCTGCTCGCACCAGGGGTACGGCGGCGGCCCCCAGCAGGGCGGCCCCCAGGGCCCGTACGGCGCGCCCGGCCCCTACGGCGGGCAGAACCCGTACGGGCAGAACCCGTACGGCGGGCAGAACCCGTACGGCGGCCACCCCGGCGGGCCGCACGCCGGTGGCCCCGGCGGATACGGCGGCCCGGGCGGGGGCGGCGGGTCCGGCGGCGGCATGCCGCCCTTCGGCGGGCCCGGCCAGCAGCCCTCCCGGCCCGGCAAGCGCGGCTTCTGGGCCGGCTGCGCGGCCTTCACCTGGCTCTTCTGCACCTGCCAGATCTGCTGCGCCAGCGAGTACGAGGGGCCGTGGTCCCGCAAGAAGCGCGAGGGCTGCTGCCGCAGCTGCGACTGCGGGCCCAACTGCGACTGCTGCTGCCCCTGTGACGGCTGCTGACCGGTGAACCGCGGGGCCGCCGCACGAGCGGCGCCCCCCGGTCGGCACCTGCCGGCTCTCCGCCACCCGGAAGGGCGAATCCCGGCCGTTCCGTGCCGGCACCGGAAGCGGCCGGGACACGTCCGCTGCCGCTCCCCGCGGCCCTCGTGCGGGTCACGGGCGGCGGCGCGACGGACCGCGGGCCGGTCGGCGCCCACCGGCCGCCGCTGCCGCCGGGCACCCTCGCCGGCCCCTCCACCCGGCCTTCCTCCGCCCCCTTCCCCCCGCCACCGGCCGCCCGGCCACACCCTGCCCGCGAGCCGTCCGGCGGGGGAGCGGGACGTTCTCACCCGCCGGCCCGGTACGGCCGAAA
This sequence comes from Streptomyces sp. NPDC051310, assembly GCF_044455245.1. Classification (NCBI taxonomy): domain Bacteria; kingdom Bacillati; phylum Actinomycetota; class Actinomycetes; order Kitasatosporales; family Streptomycetaceae; genus Streptomyces; species Streptomyces sp. NPDC051310. The sequence continues at coordinate 219,923 of NZ_JBITEO010000009.1, read as the reverse complement.
GGCACCCTTGCGCGCGGTAGTTCCCGCCACGAATACTCCCGAAGCAGCGCTTGTCAGGATCACGGCATGTCCGGAACCCGGGCAGCGCGGTCCCGAGGCGTACCCGGCCTCGTCACGTCCTGACTGCGCCTCACGGGCCCGGCACCCCACGGCGGGCCCCCGATTCCCTCGGAGGAACGTGAAGTGAGGATCAAGCGCACCACCCCCCGCAGCGGCATAGCCAGACGGACCCGTCTGCTCGCCGTCTCCGTCGGTCTGGTCTCCGCCGCCGCCCTCGCGGTCCCCGCCGCGAACGCGGACTCCCCCCGGACCTACAGCGCAGCCGACCTGTCCGCCGCCGGTTCGGCCGTCCTGGCGGCCGACGTACCGGGCACCGCCTGGCACGTCGACCCCACGACCAACACCCTGGTCGTCACCGCCGACTCGACCGTCTCCCGGGACGAGATCGCCAGGATCAAGCGCGAGGCCGGCGCCCAGGCCGGCGCGCTGCGCATCGAGCGCACCCCGGGCAAGTTCACCAAGCTCATCTCGGGCGGCGACGCCATCTACGCCAGCAGCTGGCGCTGCTCCCTCGGCTTCAACGTCCGCGACAGCGCGGGCGCCTACTACTTCCTCACCGCCGGTCACTGCACCGACGGCGCGGGCACCTGGTACGCCAACTCGGGCCGCACCACCGTCCTCGGTTCGACATCGGGCTCCAGCTTCCCGAACAACGACTACGGGATCGTCCGCTACACCAACAGCTCCATCACCAAGTCCGGCACCGTCGGCAACGTCGACATCACCAGCGCCGCCAACGCCACCGTCGGCATGTCGGTCACCCGCCGCGGCTCCACCACGGGCACCCACAGCGGCTCCGTGACGGGCCTCAACGCCACGGTCAACTACGGCGGCGGCGACATCGTCTACGGCATGATCCGCACGAACGTGTGCGCCGAGCCCGGTGACAGCGGCGGCCCGCTCTACTCCGGCAGCCGCGCCATCGGTCTCACCTCCGGCGGCAGCGGCAACTGCTCCTCCGGCGGCACGACCTTCTTCCAGCCGGTGACCGAGGCACTGAACGCGTACCGCGTCAGCGTCTACTGACCGGCCATCGAAGGAGGGTCCCCGGCCGGAATCCCGGCCGGGGACTCGACGTCCTGTCCCCGAGCGACCACATTTGAGGGGGTGTGAGTAGTACGGTCGGCCACAGGGGGCGGGGGCGGATGAAGCGCATCGGAGTGACCGGCCACAGGGACATCCCCGACGAACTGCGGGCCCATGTCCGGGCCTCGATGTACGCGGCGTTCCTGAGCCACGACGGAACCCTGGAGGCGCTGTCCAGCCTGGCCGCCGGAGCGGACCAGCTCTTCGCGGACATCGCCCTGGCCTGCGGGGCCGAGCTGACCGCCGTCATCCCCAGCGGCGACTACGAGGAGGGCTTCGCGGACGCCGCCGAACGGGCCCGCTACCGGTGCCTGAGGAAGCGGGCCACCAGGGAGGTGCGGATGGCGTTCGCGCACTCCACCGACGAGGCGTACTACGCGGCCGGCGCGTACATCGCGGACCACTGCGACCGGCTGCTCGCGGTGTGGGACGGCCGTCCGGCGCGCGGTCTGGGCGGCACCGGCGACATCGTGCACTACGCCCGCGCGCTGGGAAAACCGGTGACGGTCATCTGGCGCGCGGGCGTCGAGCGCCGCTGAGGCGGCGCGGTGGCGGCCTAGCGGCGGTGCTGCACCAGCCAGTCGGTGTGCTGCGGCGAGACGATGCGCTCGGTCTCGTACACGGCCGCCGGCCACCGGTCCTCGTCCACCATCGTCTCCATCGCGGTGTGCATCGCCGCCAGGTCCTCCTCCACCAGGCTGTGCGCCGCGATCAGCGGCTGGTGGCGGCGGATCTCGCCCCAGGCGACGCAGGACGCCGCCGTGGCCGACAGCAGCCCGGCGAGGGCGGCCGATCCGCCGGCCGAGAAGGTCTGCAGCAGCCCCAGGAACAGCGCGGCGAGGGTGACCACGGCGGTGGTCGCCCGCCACAGGGCCGTGGCCCGGCGCGACACCTCCGTACGCCTGTGGTACCAGTTGCGCTGCTCGATCAGCCGGTCCCTGACGTACGTCTCCTTGCGAACCCGGAAGGGCTTGTCGCGCAGCATCCGCATGGCCGGGGTGATGAGTGCCGCTCCGGGGTCGTGACCCTGCTCCCGCGGGTCCTCCCAGCCGACCTTGCGCAGCTCGCCCAGCCCGGCCTCCATCTGGAGGAGGAAGATCCCGTCCGGGTCGCGGGAGTCGGCGTCGAAGGGGGCGCCGTGGACCGCGTACCGCCAGCACATGGACTTGATGAACTCGGCGGCGGAGCGGTTCAGTTGCCACTGCGATTTCGCACGGCGCCTGGTGGCGCGGGAGCCGACCAGGAGCACGCCGGCGTACGCCGACGCGCTGAGCGCGCCGGCGAGTTGGAAGGACGCGCCGATCCGCCAGCCCCCCGGCATCGCCGCCAGGCAGGCGCCGAGCACCAGCAGCAGCAGCTGGAGCCGTGTGTCCCGGACGGCCTCCCGCTGCCGGGCGATCGCCGTACCGTCGGCGCGGTGGAACAGTGCGGGCAGGTCCTCGTTCCGGAAGACCATGCTCTGCAACGGACCCTGATACCCGCTCATGCGCACCCCCGTCTGCGGTTTTGTCGTCACTCTTTCGGTGGAATGGCTCGTTCCGGGACGGTCGGGGAATACTGGCGCAACGCTTTTGTTTCACGTACTCGCGCTGATTTGCCGTAGGTGGGCATGAGAGTAAAGTCGTGCCGCCGACACTGCAACGGTGCGGTTCCCCTCGAAACGTCACATATCACCAAGGACGGCCGCCGTGAGCTTTCCGAACTCCATGACATTCGCTGCCGCGAAGAAGAATCGCGTTCCTCTCGCCGAGATCGACGTACGCGGCGCGGACGCCGCCAAGAAGCTCGGCCGCGTCCTGCCCGCCACCGGTGACCGTACCGGACGCGGAGCCACGTTCAACTCCGCGCTCTGAAGCGGCTGGAAGTAGCTTTAAACTGGCGGAATGACCGGACCGCTGGTCCCATTCCGCGAGATCGTCCTGAAAGTCCATAGCAGGTGCGATCTCGCATGTGACCACTGCTATGTGTACGAACACGCTGATCAGAGCTGGCGGACACGCCCGAGGGCAATCTCTGACGAGGCGATTTCCCGGACAGCTCTGCGACTGGCCGAGCATGCCGAGAAACATGCCCTGCCCTCCGTGTCAGTGATCCTGCACGGAGGGGAGCCGCTGCTCGCGGGGCCGGCCCGGCTGCGGCGCGTCTGCGAGGAACTCACCCGGACGCTCGCCCCCCGCACCGCGCTCGACCTGCGCATCCACACCAACGGCCTCCAGCTCGGCCCCCGCTACCTCGACCTCTTCGACGAGTACGGCGTGCGGGTCGGCATCTCCCTCGACGGCGACAAGGCCGCCAACGACCGCCACCGCCGCTTCGCCGACGGCCGCAGCAGCCACCCCCTCGTCCTCAAGGCCGTCGCCCTCCTGCACCAGGACCGCTACCGCCACCTCGACCTCGGCCTGCTCTGCACCATCGACGTGGCCAACGACCCCGTCGCCGTCTACGAGGCCCTCGCCGCCCTCGAACCGCCGCGCATCGACTTCCTCCTGCCGCACGCCACCTGGGAGGACCCGCCGCCGCGCCCGGACGGCTCGCCCACCGCGTACGCCGACTGGATCCTCACCGTCTTCGACCGGTGGAACGACGAGGGCAGGCCCATGCCCGTCCGCCTCTTCGACTCCGTGCTGTCCACCCTGAGCGGCGGCCCCAGCCTCACCGAATCCCTCGGCCTCGCCCCCACCGACCTCGTCGTCGTCGAGACCGACGGGACGCTCGAACAGGTCGATTCCCTCAAGAGCGCCTACGAGGGCGCCGCCGCCACCGGCTTCGACGTGTTCCGGCACTCCCTCGACGACGTCGCCGCCCACCCCGGCGTCCGCATCCGCCAGCTCGGCCTCGCCGGCGTCGGCGACACCTGCCGGCGCTGCCCCGTCGTCCGGTCCTGCGGGGGAGGCCTCTACACCCACCGCTACCGTGCCGACAGCGGCTTCGGCAACCCGTCCGTCTACTGCGCCGACCTCGAAGCGCTCATCCGCGGCATCGAGGACCGCACGGCGGCGCAGACCGCCTCCCCCGCGGTGACCGACCCCGCCGCCCTCGCCGCCGACCAGCACGACCTGACCCGCGTCCTGCTCGCCGAGCTGCACAGCGAGCTCGCCGGACGCGGCGGCGAACCGTGGGCCGAGGCATGGGAGCTCGCGGGCGCCGTCGAGCGGCGCTCCGACGGCCTCGACGAGGTACTGGCCCACCCCTACACGCGCACCTGGCTCCTCGACTGCCTCGACGCCCTGCGCGAGGACCGCGCCACGGCGCCCGGCCTGGCCCGGCAGCTGTCGCGGTACGTCGCCGCCGCCGCCGTCCGCGGCCGGGTCGACACCGCCGTCCGCGTCACACCCGCCGACGGGACACTGCACCTGCCCACCCTCGGCGCGCTGAGCCTCGGCGGCGCCGGGGGCCCGGCCGAGGTCCGGGCGACCGGGAACGGCTTCGTCGTCCGCACCGGCTCCGCCGAACAGCGCGTCGAACGGCTCGACGAGGAAGGCCCGGACTGGCGGCCGGTGCGCCGCCACACCGCCGCCGGCCGCGCGCTGGACGACCTCGACCCCTACCGCGACCGCTTCCCGGCGCCCGCCACCGGGCGGCTCACCGCCGGCGCCGCCGCCGACTGGAGCGGACGGCTCGACGGCGCCTGGCGGCTGCTGCGCAGCGCCGTGCCCGACCAGGCCGCCGAGGCCGCCGCACACCTGACCACGCTCACCCCGCTCACCGGCACGGCGCCCGGCGTCGGCCGGCACGGCTACGGCGCACTCGGCCTGCCGCTGCGCGGCGACGCCGGCGCGCTGGCGCGGGCCCTGCTGCGCGGCTTCCGGCGCGCCAAGCTGCGGGCCCTGCTCGACGTGACGGACCTCTACGCGCAGGACGGCGCCTGGAGCCACCCCGCCCCCTGGCAGGACACGCCGGTCCCGGTCTCCGCGCTGCTTGCCGGGGCGTACGAGCGCACGGGGCTCGCGGCGTACGAACCGGGCGGCGTCCCGTACGCCGACCAGGCCGAGCGGGCCCTGGACCGGCTGGAAGGCGCCGCCGAGCTCACCGTCAGCGGCAAGGTGCTCGTCGCCGCACTGCGCAAGGAACTGCTCCGATCGCGGCAGTGCCGATCAAGAAAGCCGTCCGTCATGCTGAGCCGGGGATGACCGAAAAGCACCGTTGATTGACTGAACGTCATGGGGGCGGAGCGATACCTGCTCCGGAATGATTAATTCGCTCGTATCCTTCCCATCCTCGATGCGAGTGGTTCACACAGGACGGGGGTCGCGTGACGTCACCGCAGCGGCGAGCGGCGGACCATCGGCCGTATTTCTTCCTCAGCTACGCGCACACGCCGAGGTACGGCGCCGGCGGCCCGGATCCGGACATGTGGGTCGAGCGGCTCTTCCGCGATCTGTGCGGCCACGTGATGGCGATGACCGACCTCCCGGCGGGGGCCGAAGCCGGATTCATGGACCGGGAGATACGCTCCGGCGAAGGCTGGTCGGAACGGCTCGGCGACGTCCTGGCCACCTGCCGGGTGTTCGTCCCGCTCTTCTCACCGCGCTATTTCGCCAGCGAGATGTGCGGCAAGGAGTGGTACGCCTTCGCCCAGCGCGCGATCTACCACCACGCCAAACACAACAGGCCCGCCGATGCCATCGTGCCCGCATTGTGGGTCCCCGTCCCGCCCGAACAGCTGCCCGGCCCCGCCGAACGGCTCCAGTTCAACCACCGGGCCTTCGGCGACCGCTACGTCACCGATGGGCTGTACGGCCTGATCAAACTGCGGATATTCGCCGAGGAGTACGAGCGGGCGGTCTACGAACTCGCCAAACGGATCGTCTCCGTCGCCGACACCACCGCCATCGGCCCCGGCCGCCCCGTCGACTACCGGCTCGCCCCCAGCGCGTTCGGCCCGCCCGGCGGCGGCCCCCGCCCCATCCAGGTCACCGTCGCCGCCCCCACCCTGCACGACCTGCCCGAGGGCCGCGCCCCCGAGTACTACGGCGACATGCCGCAGGACTGGAACCCCTACCACCCCGAATCCGCCCGGCCGATCGCCTACGTCGCCCAGGACCTGGTCCGCTCGCTCAACTACCAGGCGACCGTCGCCTCCTTCGACCACGACACCGGGCCGCTGGACGCCAAGCAACCGCCCACCCGCCCCGAGATCCTGCTGGTCGACCGCTGGGCCCTGAAGGACGAGGACCGCCGCGAGCGGCTCGCCGCCTTCGACGCCGAACACCGCCCGTGGGTCAGCGTGGTCGTCCCGCGCAACCAGCTGGACCACCAGACCCGCGCCGCCGACGCCGAGCTCACCCAGCAGCTGGAGGCGACCATGCCCGTCCAGATGAGCCAGGGCAGGGCGGCCAGCCGCGCCGCCGCCCGCGGCGTACCGAGCATGGAGGCCTTCGGTCAGATCCTCCCCCAGGTGGTGGAAGCGGCCGCCCAGCAATACCTGCGGCACGCCGCGGTCTACCCCCCGGCGGGCGGCCGCCACACCGAACGGCCACGGCTGCGCGGCCCCATGGGGACCGACCACGCGACCACGCACTTCATCCCCGGCACGCACGGACACGCGCCCGAAGCGGAGGACTTGGATGACCGCCAGTCGTGACGGACGCATCGTCACCTTCTACTCGTACAAGGGTGGTACGGGACGGACGATGGCCCTGGCCAACACGGCCTGGATACTCGCCGCGAACGGCAAGCGGGTCCTGGCCGTCGACTGGGACCTGGAGGCCCCCGGCCTGCACCGGTTCTTCCACCCGTTCCTCGACCCCTCCACGCTCGGCGCCACCACCGGTGTCATCGACCTGATCACCGAGTACGCCTGGGCCGCGACCAGCCCCGTGCAGCGCCCCGACGACTGGCACCGCGACTACGCCCGCATCCAGCCGCACGCCGTCTCCCTCACCCCCGAGAACCTCGGCTGGGCGTTTCCCGACGGCGGCACGCTCGACTTCGTCTCGGCCGGCCGGCAGAACCGCGAGTACTCCGCGACCGTCTCCACCTTCGACTGGGACAACTTCTACGACCGGCTCGGCGGCGGGCACTTCTTCGACGCGCTGCGCGACGACATGAAGGCGAACTACGACTACGTCCTCATCGACAGCCGCACCGGCCTCAGCGACATCGCCGACATCTGCACCGTGCACCTGCCCGACGCGCTGGTGGACTGCTTCACCCTCAGCGACCAGTCCCTGGACGGTGCCGCCGCCGTCGCCCGGCAGATCGACGAGCGGTACGGCGGCCGCGGCATCCGGATCTTCCCCGTGCCGATGCGCATCGACGAGGGCGAGAAGGAGAAGGCGGACGCGGGACGGGCGCTGGCCCGGCTGAAGTTCGACGGCTTCCCGAGCGGCCTCACCGGGGAGGAGCTCGCCGCCTACTGGGGCGCCGTCGAGATCCCGTACCGGCCCTACTACGCGTACGAGGAGACCCTCGCCACCTTCGGCGACGACGCCGGCATCGCCAACTCGCTGCTGTCCGCCTTCGAGCGGCTCACCGCCGTGGTCACCGAGGGCGAGGTCACCACCATGCCCTCGATCGGCGAGGACGTGCGGCTGCGGATCCGCGACGCCTTCACCCGCCGCCGCCCCGCCCTGCCCGCCGACCTGTTCCTGTCGTACGTCGCCGAGAACCGCATGTGGGCCGACTGGATCGAGTCCGTCCTCACCCGGGCCGGTTTCCGCGTCGTGCCCCGCGACGTCTCCGCCGACCCGGAGGTCTCCGGCACCGACGTCCTCCAGGCCGCCGAGAACGCCGCCCGCACCGTGGTGCTGCTGTCCAGCGCGTACCTGAAGTCAGCCCGCGCGGTGGAGGTGTGGGAGCGCGCCGCGGCCGAGGACCCCGGCGGCGGACGGCGCCACCTGCTGCCGGTGCGCGTCGGGGACGTCCGCCTCACCACGCCGTACATCGACCGCAACCCCGTCGACCTGTTCCGGCTCGACGAGGTCAACGCCACCACGTCGCTGCTGCGCGCCCTGGACCGGCCGGTCAAGCTCAACGAGGGCGTACCGCCCGGGCCGAGGTTCCCGGGCACCGTGCCGAAGATCTGGAACGCGCCGCCCCGCAACCCCGGCTTCACCGGCCGCTCCGTCGTCCTGGAGCGGATGCGCGACCAGCTCGGCGGCGGACTGGCCGTCGTCCTGCCCCAGCCGCAGACGCTGTACGGGCTCGGCGGCGTCGGCAAGACGCAGGTGGCGCTGGAGTACGTGCACCGCTTCATGGCCGACTACGACCTGGTCTGGTGGATCTCCGCCGAGCAGACCGACGACGTCATCGCCTCGCTCGCCGAACTCGCCGTGCGGCTCGGCGCCCAGGGCGGCGAGGACATGGCCACCGCCTCCCAGGAGGCCGTCGACCTGCTGCGGCGCGGGGTGCCCTCCCACCGCTGGCTGCTGGTCTTCGACAACGCCGACGACCCCGACGCGCTGAAGCGGTTCTTCCCCACCGGCGGCCACATCCTGGTCACCTCCAGGAACCAGACCTGGTCGCAGTACGGCGACGCGCTGCCCGTCGACGTGTTCCTGCGGGAGGAGTCCGTCGAGCACCTCCAGCGCCGCGCCAAGGGGCTGAACGCCGAGGACGCCGACAAGGTCGCCGAGGCCGTCGGCGACCTGCCGCTCGCCGTGGAGCAGGCGGCGGCCTGGATCGCCGAGACCGCCACGCCCGTCGCCGCCTACCTGGAGCAGCTGGAGCAGGCGGCCGCCCGCACCCTGGCGCTCAACCAGCCGGCCGGCTACCCCGAACCGGTCGCCGCCACCTGGAACGTCTCCATCGAACGGCTCCAGGAGCGCTCACCGGCGGCGGTGCGGCTGCTCCAGCTGTGCGCGTTCTTCGCACCCGAGCCGATCCACGCCAACCTGCTGTACAGCAAGCAGATGATCGAGGCGCTCAAGCCGTACGACGCCTCCCTCCAGGAGAAGCTGGTCCTGGGGCGGGTGATCCGGGAGATCGGGCGGTTCGCGCTGGCCAAGGTCGACCAGGTGTCCAACTCCATCCAGGTGCACCGGCTGGTGCAGGCCGTCATCCGCGCCCAGCTGTCGGAGGAGGAGCAGCGCGAGGCCCGGCACGCGGTGCACCGCATCCTCGCCGGCGCCCGGCCGGACGACGACGAACCGATCGACAACCCCGAGACCTGGCCGCGGTTCGCCACCATCTGGCCGCACCTCGGGCCGTCGGAGGCGCGGTTCTGCCGCGACCCCGAGACCCGGCGGCTGCTCATCGACCGGGTGCGCTACCTGTGGAAGCGCGGCGACTGGCAGACCGCGTGGTCGCTCGGCAGCGACCTGCGCGACGCGTGGCGGGAGATGCTCGGCAACGACGACCTCCAGTACCTGTACCTCCGCTTCCACCTGTCGAACATCCTGCGCTCGCAGGGCCGCTACGTGGAGGCGCGGGAGCTCGACGAGGTGACGCTGGAGCGGCAGCGGGAGGTGCTGGGGGCCTCCCACCCGCACACGTACATGACGACCAGCGGTCTCGCCATGGACCTGGGCACCCTCGGCGAGTACGGCAGGGCGATGGAGCTGGCGACCGAGGCGCACGAGGGATTCAGCCAGATCTTCCACGAGGCGCACCCGCGGACCCTGGCCGCCGCCAACAACCTGGCGCTGAACCTGCGGATGGTCGGGCAGTACGCCCGCGCCCGCGAGATCGACCAGGAGGTCTTCGACCGGCGCACCGAGGTCCTCGGGCCCGAGCACCCGTACACCCTCTCCTCGGCCACCTCCCTCGCCCGGGACCTGCGGGAGGTCGGACGGTACGACGACTCCGTGACGCTGCTCAGCCGGACGTACGCGATCTACAAGGACACCCTCGGGCGGGCCTTCCCCGGCACGCTCGCCGCGGCGAAGTCGCTCGCCGTGTCGCTGCGCAGGGCGGGGCGGCTGGAGGACGCGCGGCGGCTGACCACGGCCACCCGCAACCGGTACCGCGCCAAGTACACCTCCGCCAACCCCGACTCGCTGGCCTGCGACCTGAACCTGGCGGCGGACCTGTACGCGGCCGGGGAGCCGGTGGCGGCCAAGGAGCTGGCCCAGGAGGTCGTGGACCAGTACATGAAGGTGCCGGGGGAGCGGCACCCGTACACCCTCGCCGCCCTCACCAACCTCGGCATCTACCAGTGGGGCTGCGGGATGCCCGAGACGGCCGAGGAGACGCTGCGGGGCGCGCTCCAGGTCCTCGAGGAGGTGCTGGGGGACCGGCACCCGCACGTGCTGTTCTGCACGGTGAACTTCGCCAACGCCAAGGCGGACCTCGGTGAGCTGGAGGAGGCGCTGCGCATCGAGCGGCGGGCGGTCGGCGCGCTGCGCGACGTGCTCGGCGGACACCATCCCGAGGTGCTCGCCGTCGCGTCGAACATGTCGGTCACCCTCGGCGCGCTGGGCCGCAAGGACGAGGCGGCGTACCTGCGCGCCGAGACCGCGGAGGCGCTGTCGCGGCTGCTGGGCGACGAGCACGCGCTGACCCGGCTGGCCCGCGAGGAGCGCCGGGTCCACCGGGACCTGGAGCCGCTGGCGGTGTGACGCCGGCCGGCCCGCGCCGGGCCCCGGCCGGCGCTCCCGCGGCCCGGTGCTCCCGCGGCCCGGTGCTCCCGCGGCCACGGTGTGCCGCGGGAGCTCAGCGTTCCAGGAGCCAGGTCAGGACGCGGGGCAGCGCGTGCAGCGCGTCGAAGTGGGCCGCGGCGGGTTCGAGGACGGCCGTCGCGCAGGGGATCCGCTGGGCGAGCCAGCGGGAGTGGCCGACCGGCGAGAAGACGTCCTGCTCCCCGTGCCAGAGCAGCACTTCGCCCGGGATGTCCGCCGGGTCGAAGCCCCACGGGCTGCAGAAGGCCAGCGCGTCGTCGATCCAGCCCCACGCGGAGGTGCGCAGCGCCTCCTGGTAGTTGCGCAGCAGCATCGACCGGACACCCGCGTCCGAGACCACCATCCGGTCGGAGGCGGTCAGCTCCCGGCGCAGGTCGTCCAGGAGCCGGACCGGGTCCTTGCGGATCTCGTCGGCGCGCGGGGTCAGGCGGGCGGCGACGCCCTCCGGGTCGACCGTCGCGGCCGTGTACTCGATGACGTTGGACGCGGCCATGCCCTCGAACCAGTCCAGCCCGTCCGCGTCCCGCGGTGCCAGCGTCACCAGCGCGGCGGTACGTGTCACCCGGTCGGGTATGAGGGCCGCGCAGGCCAGCGCGTGGGGCGCGCCGCCGGAGCGGCCCACCACCGCGAACCGCTCCAGGCCGAGCGCGTCGGCGATGGCCGACACGTCCTGGACCACATCCGCCACACTGCGGCCGGGCAACCGGTCCGAGCCGCCGTAGCCGGGGCGGTCGTAGGCGATCAGCTGCATGCCCCGCTGGTAGAGGACCATGCCCCGGGGGGCGGGGCCGAGTCTGCTGCCGGGGGTCCCGTGCAGCAGGAAGACCGGGCGGCCCCGGGGGTCCCCGAGGCGTTCCACCATCAGATGCCGGTCGTCCGCCGTGCGTACGCGACGTCGCAAGCGCCCGCCTCCTCCGCTCGTCCCCCGTCCGATGATGACCCATCAGGGGCGGTCCGTGGGGGTCGCTTTGTCGCCTTACCGGCGTGCGCGCGCGGGGGGTGTGGAGTGAAGGTCGCGTGCGCGTCCTGAAGTCGACCTTGTGTGCTACCGGTCGGTATCGGGATAGTGAACGCCCATCCTCCGTGTCAGGGCACCCCACTTGTCCTGATACGGCCCCCACAGGAGGTCGAAGTTGAAGCACCGGCGCATACCCAAAAGGCGTGCGGCGCTGGCCGGCGGAGCCGCGGTGGCCCTGCTGGGAGCGGGCATCACGTTCCAGACCGCGAGCGCGAGCGAGGAGAAGCCCGAGCCCGCGGTGAAGGCGCTGTCGGCGACCGCGGCCGGAAGTCTCGCCTCGACGCTCGCGGAGCGGCTCGGCGGTGACGCGGCCGGCGCGTACTACGACGTGACGTCGCGCGCCCTCGTGGTCAACGTGGTCGACGAGACCGCGGCCGACGCCGTGCGCGAGGCCGGCGGCCGGGCGAGAATCGTCGAGCACAGCCTGGCCGAGCTCACCCAGGCGCGGCAGACCCTGAAGACCCGGGCGACCATGCCCGGCACCTCGTGGGCCGTCGACCCGGTGACCAACAAGGTGGTCGTCACGGCCGACCGCACGGTCCAAGGGACGTCCTTCGACAAGCTCACCCAGGTCGTGAAGAACCTGGGCGGGAAGGCGGAACTCAGGCGTGCCGCCGGGGTGTTCCGGCCGTTCATCGCGGGCGGTGACGCCATCCACAGCGGTGGCGGGCGCTGCTCGCTGGGCTTCAACGTCGTCAAGGACGGACAGCCCCACTTCATCACCGCCGGCCACTGCGGTGAGGCCGACAGCCAGTGGTCCGAGACCCAGGGCGGCGCGGCGATCGGCACGATGGTCGACTCGCGGTTCCCGGGCAACGACTTCGCCCTGGTCAAGTACGACGGCGACACCGCGCACCCGAGCGAGGTCGACCTGTACAACGGCAGCACGCAGCAGATCACCAAGGCGGGCGAGGCGACCGTCGGCATGAAGGTGACCCGCAGCGGCTCGACCACCCAGGTGCACGACGGCGAGGTCACCGGTCTGAACGCCACCGTGAACTACGGCAGCGGCCAGGTCGTCGAGGGCCTGATCCAGACCACGGTCTGCGCCGAGCCGGGCGACAGCGGCGGCGCGCTCTTCGCGGGCGACACCGCCATCGGCCTGACCTCGGGCGGCAGCGGTGACTGCACCTCGGGCGGGGTGACCTTCTTCCAGCCGGTCCCGGAGGCGCTGGAAGCCTTCGGCGCGCAGATCGGCTGACCCCGCGGGCTCGCCGGACGAGCCCCGCACAAGCAGCTCCGGGCCGGCTTGGTGGCGGCCCGGAGCCTTGTCGTCCCCAGGCCCTGATACGGGTCCTGGCCCTGATGCGGGTCCGGGTTCAGGTGCGGGTCCGGGTCCTGATCACGGATCCGGGTCCTGATGCGGGGCCGGGTCCGGGTTCAGCTGCGGGCCCCGGCCGGCCGGGGCCCGTCGCGCCGGTGCAGCGAGGACGCCACCAGGGTGACCGCGGTGCCGATCACCGCCCAGATGGCGAGCACCTGCATCGAGCCGGAGATCGCGTTCCCCTTGAAGTACGCGATCGAGCGCGCCGCCCACGTGCCCGCGCCCGGCGGCAGGCCGGGCCCGATCGTCCGCCAGAAGCCGGGGAGCATCGGGCCGGGGAAGGCGCCGCCGGCGCTCGGATTGCCGGCGATCACGATCAGCAGGACCGCCAGGCCGATGCCCACGACGCCGGTGAGCGCCTGGAGCGCGAGGGTGGCCGCGCCCACCGCGAAGACCACCAGGGCGCCCAGGCCCCACAGGGCGGCCACGCTGCCGGGCAGGGCGCCGAGGAGCGGGCCGACGATCAGCGCGCCGCCGAGGCCCCCGGCGATCGCCGAGAGCGCGATGACGGTGAGCCGGATGACCGCGCGCTGCGGGCTCGAGGGCCGTGAGCCCGCGCTGATCGCCAGGATCGACGCGCAGAGGTAGCCGCCCACGCACCATCCCACGACGAGGTAGAACGCCGACAGGCCGTTGAAGTCCTCGCGCGAGGCCGCGGCCACGTCGACGGTCCGCACCGTGCGCCGCTGGGCCTGCTCGGCCCCGGTGGTGATCGTCGTCAGGGCGTTGGCGAGGGCGGCGCCGCCGCCCGAGGCGACCAGCAGGGTGTCGGTGGTGCCCCGGGGGTCGACGAGCAGGGCCCCGTCGATCTCCCGTTCCATGATCAGCCTGCGGGCGGCGGCCGCGTCCCGCACCACGCGGGGGTCGAGCGGGTCGCCGGGCAGCTTCGCCAGCCGGTCGGCGGTCCGGTCGGCGGCGGGGCCGGGAGCCACCACGCCGAAGGGGACGTCCGTGGGTCTCGGGTGGTGCAGCGCGCCCACGTAGGAGGCGATGAACAGCAGCTGCAGGGCGAGTACGCCGATGACCAGCAGCGCGGCCCGGGGGGTGACGGCGTTCTTGACCTCGTCGGCGAACCTCATGCCCCCACGCTCCGGGGCGGGCCGTGTTCGCGCAGGTGGGGACGGTCCGAATGGCGGATGCCCTTCGTGTCGTACACGCGTTCGAACTTGGTCTATGGTGGTAGTGGGGGAGGTGAGACCGGATTGATCCAGGAGGTGCGGGTGCCAGGCTTCACGCATCTGCACACCGTTTCGGGCTTCTCCCTGCGGTACGGGGCGTCCCACCCGGAGCGGCTGGCGGCGCGCGCCGCCGAGCGCGGCATGGAGGCCGTCGCCCTGACCGACCGCGACACCGTCGCGGGCGCGGTCCGGTTCGCCACGGCCTGCGCCAAGGAGGGCGTCCGGCCGCTCTTCGGGGTCGACCTCGCCGTCGACAGCCCGGGGCGGGAGGACGGGGCACCCACCGGGCGGCGCCGCACCCCCGTGCGCGGCGGCGCCTTCGTCGACGAGTCCGCGCCCCGCGCGCTCTACCTGGCCCGCTCCCGGGAGGGCTGGGCCACCCTGTGCCGGCTGATCACCGCGGCGCACGCCGCCGAGGCCACCACGGGCGCGACCGGACCGGAAGGCACCGCGGGGACGGGTGCCGGCGCGCGCCCCGGGAGAGGCGCCGCGTCCGGTGCCGGGAGCGGATCGCCGCTGCTCTCCTGGGCGGACAACCACGGCGACGACGTGACCGTCCTCCTCGGCCCCGACTCCGACGTCGGCCGCGCCCTCGCCGCCGGCCGGCCCGACCGCGCGGCCCGGCTCCTCGCCCTCTGGCGCGAGGTGTACGGCACCGGCCTGCGCCTGGAGGTCGTCCACCACGGCCGCACCGGCACCGGCCCCGGCTCCCTGCGGCAGGCCGCGCGCACCCTCGGCTTCGCCGCCGAACAGGGCGTGCGGGCCGTGCTCACCAACGCCGTGCGGTACGCCGACCCCGGCCTCGGACCGGTCGCCGACGTCCTCGACGCGGCGCGCCGCCTGGTCCCCATCGACCCGCGCAAGGGTCTCGACAGCGGTGAGCGCTGGCTGAAGGACCCGGCCGCGATGGCGGCGAACGCCGAGCGGGTCGCCGAGGCCGCCGGGCTGGGCCGCGACACCGCGCACCGGCTCCTCGCCCTGACCGAGGAGACCGCCGCCGCGTGCCGGGTCGACCCCGAGGACGACCTGGGCATCGGCACCGTGCACTTCCCCGAGGCGCACCTGGTCGGCGCGGACCGGCGCACCGCCGAGCGGGTGCTGCGCTCGCGCTGCGCCGCCGGGATGGTGCTGCGCGGCCACGACCGGAAGCGGGCGTACTGGACCCGGCTGGAGGACGAGCTGCGCACCATCGAGCGGCTCGGCTTCGCCACGTACTTCCTCACCGTCGCCCAGGTCGTCGACGACACCCGGGCCATGGGCATCCGCGTGGCCGCGCGCGGCTCCGGCGCCGGGTCCCTGGTCAACCACCTCCTCGGCATCGCCCACGCCGACCCCGTCGAGCAGGACCTGCTGATGGAGCGCTTCCTGTCCGTACGGCGGCCCGTGCTGCCCGACATCGACATCGACGTGGAGTCCGCGCGGCGCCTGGAGGTGTACCGCGCGATCCTCGGCCGCTTCGGCCCCGAGCGCGTGGCCGCCGTCGCCATGCCCGAGACGTACCGGGTGCGCCATGCGGTACGGGACGTGGGCGCAGCCCTGTCCATGGACCCGGCCGAGATCGACCGCATCGCCAAGTCCTTCCCGCACATCCGCGCCCGGGACGCCCGCGCCGCGCTGGACGAACTGCCCGAGCTGCGCGCGCTCGCCGGTGAGAAGGAGCGGTACGGGAAGCTGTGGGAGCTGGTCGAGGCGCTGGACGCGCTGCCGCGCGGCGTCGCCATGCACCCGTGCGGGGTGCTGCTCTCCGACGCCTCGCTGCTGCGGCGCACCCCGGTGGTGCCGACCAGCGGCGAGAGCTTCCCGATGTCCCAGTTCGACAAGGACGACGTGGAGGAGCTGGGACTGCTCAAGCTCGACGTCCTCGGCGTACGGATGCAGTCGGCGATGGCGCACGCGGTCGCCGAGATCGAGCGGGCGACCGGCGACGTGGTCGACCTCGACGACCCGCGGCAGGTGCGCCCCGGCGACCCCGCCACGTACCGGCTGATCCAGTCGGCCGAGACGCTCGGCTGCTTCCAGATCGAGTCGCCGGGCCAGCGCGACCTGGTCGGCCGGCTCCAGCCGGCCACCTTCCACGACCTGGTCGTGGACATCTCGCTCTTCCGCCCGGGACCGGTCGCGGCCGACATGGTGCGGCCGTTCATCGAGGCCCGGCACGGCCGCGCGCCGGCCCGCTATCCGCACCCCGACCTCGAGGACGCGCTGAAGGAGACGTACGGAGTCGTCGTCTTCCACGAGCAGATCATCAAGATCCTCGACATCATGACCGGCTGCGGCCGCGAGGAGGCCGACGCGGTACGGCGCGGGCTGTCCGACCCCGAGTCGCAGAGCCGCATCAAGGTCTGGTTCGGCCGGCACGCGAAGGCGAAGGGGTACGCGGACGACGTGGTCGCGCGGACGTGGGAGATCGTGGAGGCGTTCGGCAGTTACGGCTTCTGCAAGGCGCACGCCGTCGCCTTCGCCGTCCCGACGTACCAGTCCGCGTGGCTGAAGGCGCATCACCCGGCCGCCTTCTACGCGGGGTTGCTCACCCACGATCCCGGCATGTACCCCAAGCGGCTGCTGCTGGCGGACGCGCGGCGGCGCGGGGTGCCCGTGCTGCCGGTGGACGTGAACCGATCGGGGGTCGCACACAGGATCGAACTGGTGTCCGGTTCGCTGGGGAAGTGGGGCCTGCGGCTGGCGCTCTCCGACGTCCACGGCATCAGTGAGGCGGAGGCCGCGCGGATCGAGGCCGGCCGGCCGTACGCCTCGCTGCTGGACTTCTGGGAGCGGGCCAGGCCCAGCCGTCCCGTCGCCGAACGGCTCGCCCAGGTCGGCGCGCTCGACGCGTTCGGCGGCAACCGCCGCGACCTGCTGCTGCACCTCGCCGAACTCCACCGCATGCAGCGCGGGTCCGGTGCGTACGGCGACCAGCTCCCGCTCGCGGGCGGCCGGAGGTCCGCGCCCATCGGGCTGCCGGACCTGGACGACGCCGAACGGCTCAGCGCCGAGCTGGGCGTGCTGTCCATGGACGCCTCGCGCAACCTGATGAGCGACCACCACGCCTTCCTGGCGGAGCTCGGCGTGGTCTCCGCCCAGCAGTTGCGGACCGTCCGGAACGGGCAGACCGTGCTGGTCGCGGGCGCCAAGGCGGCCACCCAGACCCCGCCCATCCGGTCCGGCAGGCGCGTCATCTTCACCACCCTCGACGACGGGACGGGCCTGGTCGACCTGGCCTTCTTCGACGACAGCCACGAGCGGTGCGCGCACACCGTCTTCCACTCCTGGCTGCTGCTGGTGCGCGGTGTGGTGCAGCGGCGCGGCCCGCGCAGCTACAGCGTGGTCGCCTCGGCCGCCTGGAACCTCGCCGAACTGGTGGAGCTGCGGCGCGAGGGCGGTCTGGACGCGGTGGCGGCACGGCTGGCCGAGCCGATGCCGGGCGGTGAGCCGGCGGCCCCGGCGGACGACGGACGCCGGATCACCATGCCCACCGGGTTCCGGATGAACCCCTGGGCGGACCTCCGTCCGGCGGGCGAGGGAACGGCGGTACCGAAGAAACTGTGGCACCAGAGCCAGGGGAGCGCGGGATGATCCTCTACGTACGATTCCGGCTGGAGCCGATGCACGAGGCCCTGCTTCCGCACCTGGTGGGCCTGCTCGGCGGGTTCACCCCCGTTGTCGAGGCGGCCCCGCCGGACGCCGCGCTCGCCGACGTGCGCGGCGCCGTACGGTACTTCGGGCGCGGCCCCGCCGAGCTGGCCGCCGTGATCCGGGTCAGGGCGCTCGCCCTGTACGGCGTGGAGTGCGCCATCGGGGCGGGCCCCAACCCGCTGCTCGCCCGCATGGCGGCGCGGGACGCGGCGCCCGGCAGGACCCTGGTGGTCGACGACCCGGAGGCGTTCCTGCGCGACAAGCCGGTCGCCGCGCTGTACGGCGTCGGGCCCGCCACCGCGCGGACGCTCTGCTCGTACGGGCTCGACTCCGCCGGGCGCGTCGCCGCCGCGCCGCTCGCCGTGCTCCAGCGGATCCTGGGCGCGCGGGCCGGGCGCGAGGTGTGGGAGCGGGCGCGGGGCATCGACCGTACGGCCGTCGTCCCGAACGCCGCCTCCCGGTCGGTCGCCGCCGAACGGGCCTTCGACCGCGACGAGCTGGACCGGGACCGGCACCGGCGCGCCCTGCTGTCCCTCGCCGGGGAGCTGGGCGCGCGGATGCGGGGCGAGGAGCAGGTGTGCCGCTCACTGACGCTGACCGTGCGGTACGCCGACCGGTCCGCCACCGTCCGGACCCGTGCCCTGCGCGAGCCGACCGCCCACTCGGCGGACCTGGCCGCCACCGCGTACGCGCTGCACGAGGCGCTCGGGCTCCAGCGTGCCCGAGTGCGGGCCCTGGCGCTGCGCGCCGAGGGGCTGATGCCCGCCGAACAGGCCGCGCACCAGCTCTCGTTCGACCCGGCGGACGAAAAGGCCCGGCGACTGGAGGCGGTGGCGGACCGGGCCCGCGCCCGCTTCGGCCCGGGGGTCATCGGCCCCGGCTCGCTGGCGGCGTAGGAGGTCCGGCGCGGGCGCGGGGCTCCGCGGGAAGCCGGGGCGGCCCGGGCTCCCGGGGAAGCTCGGGCGGCGCGGGGCGGGTTCCCGGACGAGGCGGTGCTCCGCCCGGGCCGGGGCGGCGCGGGGCGGGTTCCCGGACGAGGCGGTGGCTCCGCTTCTTTTTACCGACGCGTAACTTCCCTCTGCGCGCTACCCGTACGTAACTTGGCATGAGCGCGGCAACCCCCATGCCGCGCCACCCCATGAGTGGTCCGGGCCACGGGGCGTCCCGCCGACGCCCCACCCATTCCTTGAGCCGCAGGGAGACCACTCGATGCTGCCCTCACGCCTACGGCGAGCCTTCAGAGCGCTCGCCGTCCTGGCCCTCGCCGCCGCCGCGACCCTCGCCCCCGTGGGCACCGCCCATGCCACCGCCCCCAGCAGCGGCTGGAACAACTGGTCCTGCAAGCCGTCCGCCGCACACCCCCGGCCGGTCGTCCTCGTCCACGGCACCTTCGCCAATTCCGTCGACAACTGGCTCGCCCTGGCGCCCTACCTGGTCAAGCGCGGCTACTGCGTCTTCTCCCTCGACTACGGGCAACTGCCCGGCGTGCCGCTGTTCCACGGCCTCGGCCCCATCGAGAAGTCGGCCGAACAGCTCGACGCGTTCGTCGACAAGGTCCTCGCCGCGACCGGCGCCGCCGAGACCGACCTCGTCGGCCACTCGCAGGGCGGCATGATGCCCCGCTACTACCTCAAGTTCCTCGGCGGCGCCGACGAGGTGAACGCACTTGTCGGCCTCGCCCCCGACAACCACGGCACCACGCTGCTCGGCCTCACCAGGCTGCTGCCGTACTTCCCCGGCGCGGCGGACCTGCTGGACGAGAAGACCCCGGCCCTCGCCGACCAGGTGGCCGGCTCGCCGTTCCTGCGCAAGCTCAACGAGGGCGGCGACACCGTCCCCGGCGTCCGCTACACCGTCATCGCCACCCGGTACGACCAGGTCGTCACCCCGTACCGGTCCCAGTTCCTCGACGGCCCCGGCGTCCGCAACGTGCTGCTGCAGGACCTGTGCCCGCTGGACCTCTCCGAGCATGTGGCGATCGGGCTGGTCGACCGGATCGCGTACCACGAGGTCGTCAACGCGCTCGACCCGGCGCACGCGACACCGACGACGTGCGCCTCGGTCGTCGGCTGACGGACCGGCGCCCCGGGCCGGCATGACGGTGCCGGGGCCCGCCTCCGCGCGGACCCCGGCACCGACGGTCGTCAGCGGCCGTGCCGCCCGCCCGCGGCGGCCCTGCGGCGCGCCGTGCCGAACAGCAGCGCGGCACCGGCTGCCAGGACGGCCGCGCCACCGGCCGCGACGTACGGCGTCATGCCGTTGCCACCGGTCTCCGCGAGGTTGTCGCCGGCCGCCGCCGCGGCGGGCGCGGGGGTGCCCGCACCGTGCGCCGCGGGCGCGTTCGCCCCGGTGGTGTCCGTGTCCCGCAGCGGCTCCGCCGCCTTCGGGCCGGCCGGGGCCGCCCCGCCCTGCGGCGGCTGCCCGGCGTGGTCGTCACCGCCGTGTCCGCCGTGGTCCACCGTCGACTGGTCCGCGCCGTCCGCGATCTGCTCGTCGCTGGGGGCCGACGCGGTCGGCGCCGGGGCGCCGCCCGCCTGTCCGTTGTCCTTGCCGAAGACCACGTCGGAGCAGGTGTAGAACGCCTCCGGCGAGTCCGAGCGCTGCCAGATCGAGTAGACCAGGTGGCGGCCGGACCGCGCCGGGACGACGCCGTCGAAGACGTACGCCCCGTTCTCCAGCTTCGGGTCGGTGACCTTCGCGAACGGCTTCGCCTCCAGGTCCGACCACTTCAGCGGCTTGGACGGGTCGTAGCCGTCCTTGGTGAGGTACAGCTCGAAGGAACCCCTGTGCGGCGCGGTCGCCTTGTAGCGGAAGGTGTGCTTGCCGGCCGCGAGCGGCGAGGACGGCCAGTCACCGCGGGGCAGGTCGAGGCCCTTGTACTTGTCGCGGTTCGCGCTGCACAGCTTGCCGTCGGGGATGAGCTCCTTGTGCTTCCCGGCGGCGTTGGCGATGTTCACCTCGTTCCAGTCGTAGAACGCCTGCGGACCGCTGGCCGCCAGCGCCGCCTTGCAGGCCGCCGAGTCGGGGCTCTCGGGCCCCTCGGCGTAACAGGCGGACACCCGGCTGACGGGGTCCGTCATCGTCCCGTGCGCGGCGGCCGGAGCGGTGGCCAGTCCGGTCAGCGCGAGCGGCGCGATGCCCAGGGCGACGGCGGCGGCTGCCGTGCGGCGAGCGGTCATGATGGCGTTCTCCTTCGACGGGAAGTGCAGAGTGGGGGGTTGCGGGACGGGGGCCGGAAGGGGCGGCGCAGCCCCCCGGCTTCGGCGCCGACGGTCCGGACCAGTCCCGGTGACCAGCAAACTAGCCCGCCGGAAGCCCGAATCCGCCGGCCGGAGGCGGCCGGCGGCGATCCTTATGCTGCGTTTAAGGAAGCGCTAAGAGGCCCCTCAGGTAGACGCTTCCCGGGTGGTCCTCGCGCTGCGCGGGGCGGCACCACCGCCGGTCCGCCGCGCCCGTGGGCCGTCGCTCGGCGCTGTGCACCATGTGGATGTTGGGCTCGCTCCCCGGCGGTCCTAAGAGGGCGATTCCCCTTGTTCCGGGGGCAGGCGCCCGTCGCCACGGCGTCCCGCCGCGGGGGAGCGGGCCGGGGTGGTTGCGTGGGGTCCCCGGCCTGCGGGACGGTTGCTCTGCGGCAACTGTTGTTCTTCGCTGAGTGAGGTGAGGGTCCACGCGCAGGCACCGGACCAACTGACCGCCCCGCTCAGCCCACCCCGCGGTAGCGCCGCTCCGGCCGGCCCGTGCCGCCGTAGCGGAGGGTGACTTCCGCGCGGCCCGTCTCCGCGAAGTACTCCAGGTACCGCCGGGCGCTCACGCGGGACAGCGAGCCGGCCCGGGCGCACTCCGTGGCCGACAGGCCCGAGGGGTGCTCCCGCAGGATGCGGTCCACCAGCTCCGCGGTGTGCACCGCCAGGCCCTTCGGCAGCTCGCGCGAGCCCGGCGGGCGGGTGCCGAAGATCTGGTCGACGTCCTCCTGCCGCGCCTCGTCCAGCCCGTCCAGGCGCGAGCGCAGCGACGCCACGTGCAGCAGCTGCTCCCGCAGCGCCGCCCGGTCGAACGGCTTGATCAGGTAGTGCAGGGCCCCGGCGCGCAGCGCCGAGCGGATCGTGCCCGCGTCCCGGGCGGCCGTGATGAACAGCGCGTCGACGCCGTGCCCCGCCGCCCGCAGGGAGCGCAGCACACCGATCCCGTCCATGTCGGGCAGGTAGATGTCCAGCAGGAGCAGGTCGGGGTGCAGGGCCCCGGCCGCACGCAGCGCCTCGGCGCCGCTGTGCGCCACCCCGACGACCGTGAAACCGTCCACCGCGGACACATAGCGGCTGTGCAGCTTCGCGACCATGAAGTCGTCGTCCACCACCAGCACCTTCGTCACGGCGCCACGCTAGGTCGCGACCACAACGACCACAACGTCCGTTGATTGCGGAAGGGAGACAGCTTCTTAACGCACGGGCAACATGTGGGCCACCTCACAGATACGCCCGTACGAAAGGCGGACCCGTGCGATTGCGCACCCTCCTCGCCCCGCTCGGAGCGGCGCTGCTGCTGCTCGCCGGGCCGCCGCTGCTCACCCCCGGCAGCGGCTCCGGCACCGGCACGCAGATCCCCGGCCTACGCCTCATGGTGCCCAACACCCCCGGTGGCGGGTACGACATCACCGCCCGCACCGCGGCCGAGGACGCCGAGGACGCCGGCCTCACCCACGGCGTCGAGGTCTTCAACCTGCCCGGCGCCGGCGGCACCGTCGGCCTGACCCGGCTCGTCGGCGAACACGGCAACGGCCGGCTCGCCATGTCCATGGGCCTCGGCGTCGTCGGAGCGGTCCACACCAACAGGACGCCCGCGACCCTCGCCGACACCACCCCGATCGCCCGGCTCACCGAGGAGCAGGACATCGTCGTCGTCGGCAAGCACTCCCCGTACCGGACCATCCAGGACCTGCTCGCCGCCTGGCGGAAGAACCCCGCCCGGCTGCCCGTCGGCGGCGGCTCCTCGCCCGGCGGGCCCGACCACCTCGCGCCCATGCTGATGGCGCAGGCCGCCGGCATCGCCCCGAAGGAGGTCAACTACGTCCCCTACGACGGCGGCGGTGAACTGCTCGCCTCCATCCTCGGCAACAAGGTCGCCTTCGGCGTCTCCGGCGTCGGCGAGTACCTCGACCAGATCGAGGCCGGCGAGCTGCGCCTGCTGGCCGTCACCGGGCCGCGGCGCGTCCCCGGCCTGGACGCACCCACCCTGCGCGAAGCGGGCCTCGACACCGAGTTCACCAACTGGCGCGGCATCGTCGCCCCACCGGGCCTGTCCGCCGCCGAGCGCGACAAGCTCATCGGCCTCGTCACCGCACTGCGCGACTCCGCGCAGTGGCAGGCATCGCTGAAGAAGAACGGCTGGAACGACGCCTTTCTCGCCGGGGACGCCTTCGGCGCCTTCCTCGACGCCCAGGACGAACGCGTCGACTCCGTCCTGAAGGAGCTGGGACTGTGAACCCACCCGTCACCGAAAGCCGCCGCTCCTGGCTGCGCGACCACTCCGAACTCGGCGTCAGCCTGCTGCTCCTGGCCCTCGGCGTCCTCGTCCTGACGGACGCGCTCACCATGGACGTGGACATCACCCAGCGCGGCCCCGTCGGCCCCAGGACCGTCCCCCTCGTCGTCGGCACCGGCCTCCTCGCCGTCGCCGTCCTCCTCGCCGTCGACGTCCTGCGCGGCGGCCGCGGCCAAGCCGAAGGCGGCGAGGACATCGACCTGTCCGAGCCCGCCGACCGGCGCACGGTCCTGCTGCTCGCCGGCGTGTTCCTGGCCACCGCCGTCCTCATCGGACCGCTCGGCTTCCCGGTCTCCGGCGCGCTGCTCTTCTGGGGCTCCGCGTACGCGCTCGGCAGCCGCCGACCCGGCCGGGACCCGCTGATCGCGGCCGCCCTCTCCCTCGTCACCTACGTCGTCTTCAACAACCTGCTCGGCGTCCCGCTCCCCGGCGGCCCGCTGATGGGAGTGCTCTGATGGATGCCTTCTCCTCACTCCTCGACGGGTTCGGCACCGCCCTGACCCCCATGAACCTGCTGTGGGCCGCTCTCGGGGTGCTGCTCGGCACGGCCATCGGCGTCCTGCCCGGCATCGGCCCGGCCATGGCGGTCGCCCTGCTGCTCCCCGTCACCTACGGACTGGAGCCGACCGGCGCGTTCATCATGTTCGCGGGCATCTACTACGGCGCGATGTTCGGCGGCTCCACCACCTCCATCCTGCTCAACACCCCCGGCGAGAGCGCCGCCGTCGTCGCCGCCATCGAAGGCAACCCGATGGCGAAGTCGGGCCGCGGCGCCCAGGCGCTCGCCGCCGCGGCCGGCGGCCACTTCGTCGGCGGCCTGATCGGCACCGTCCTGCTGGTCGCGCTCGCCCCGGTCGTCGCCGGACTGGCCGTCGGCATCGGCGCGCCCGACTACTTCGCCCTCATGGTGCTCGCGTTCATCGCCGTGACGTCGGTCCTGGGCTCCTCCCGCATCCGGGGCCTCGCCTCGCTGCTCATCGGCCTCACCCTCGGGCTCGTCGGGCTCGACGGGATGACCGGCCAGCAGCGGCTCACCTTCGGCTCGCTCCAGCTCGCCGACGGCATCGACGTCGTCATCGTCGCGGTCGGCCTCTTCGCGATCGGCGAGGCCCTGTGGGTCGCCGCCCACCTGCGGCGCACCGGCGGCGACGCCATCCCCGTCGGCCGGCCGTGGCTGGCCCGGGAGGACATCGGGCGCACCTGGAAGCCGTGGCTGCGCGGCCCGCTGATCGGCTTCCCGTTCGGTGCGATCCCCGCCGGCGGCGCGGAGATCCCCACCTTCCTGTCGTACGTCACCGAGAAGCGGCTCTCGCGGCACAAGGACGAGTTCGGTCGCGGCGCCATCGAAGGCGTCGCCGGACCCGAGGCGGCCGCCTCCGCCTCGGCGGCCGGCACCCTCGTGTCGATGCTCACCCTCGGCCTGCCCACGACGGCCGTCGCCGCCGTGATGCTCGCCGCCTTCCAGCAGTACGGCATCCAGCCGGGACCCCTGCTCTTCGAACGCGAACCCGAGCTCGTGTGGGGCCTGATCGCCTCGCTCTTCGTCGGCATGGTGCTGCTGCTCGCGCTGAACCTGCCGCTCGCGCCCGTATGGGCCAAGCTGCTGCGCGTGCCGCGCCCGTACCTGTACGCGGGCATCCTGTTCTTCGCGGCGACCGGTGCGTACGCGGTCGGCGGCGAGGCCCTCGACCTGGTCATCCTGCTGGTCATCGGGCTCATCGGGTTCGGGATGCGGCGCTACGGCCTGCCGGTGCTGCCGGCCGTCATCGGCGTGATCCTCGGCCCGGCCGCCGAGCAGCAGCTGCGCCGGGCGCTGCAGATCAGCGACGGCAGCGTCACCGGTCTGGCCGACACGCCGTTCTCGGTGACCGTGTACGCCGTGATCGTGCTGCTGCTGGCCTGGCCGCTGCTGCGGAAGGTGTTCCTCCGCCGTCGTCACGCGCCGTCATGAGCGGGGGGGAGGAACCGGGCGATGCCCGACCGGTACGGCCACGCGGTCGCCGGACGCCGCGAGGACGGCCGACGTCCGCGTCCCCTACCGCGAACCGGTCTCCTGACCACCCGGCAGGCGGCCCTGCCGGGCGAGGGCCTCCAGCGTGTCCAGCGCCTCCCGGGCGGCGGCCGCCGCGGCGGGGTCCCGCTCCGCAAGGCCGCTCGCCGTGAACTCGTCCTCGTCCAGGCGCAGCACGTCGCCGCCGTCCGCCGGCACCCACAGGTCCAGGTCCAGGTCCTCGACGACCACCTCACCGGCGCCGGCGTCGACCACGGCGGGCCGGGTGATGTCGCAGTACCAGCCCTTCAGGGAGCCGTCCGCCGCCCGGACCTCCTTCACCGCGTACCACCGGTCCCGCCAGTAGTGCTCGACGAAGACGTCACCCGGCTCGAACCGCACGAAGCCGAAGTCCCGCACCCCCTCGGCCGCCCACGGGGCGCGGACGGTCAGCCGGGTGCCGTCGTCCGCGACCACCGCCGCGGGATAGCGGATCTTCGTCCGCCCGGCCTTCACCAGGCGGATGTCAACCGAGCGTGCGGACATGCCGTACCTCGGTGCCGCAGATCTCGTAACCGAACCACTTGTTGATCGCCAGCATCGGCTCGTTGGCGCCGTCGTTGCTGGTGTACGCGTCGGTGTACCCGGCGGCGCGGGCCCGGCGCAGCGAGTCGGTCTTCGCGAGCTTCGCCAGGCCCCGGCCGCGGTGGTCGCGCAGCGTGCCGGTCATGCCCGAGACGTACGTGGTCCCGCCGTCGGTGTAGGCGGCGGTGAAGGCCGCCACCTTGCCGTCCACGGTGACGACGCTGGACAGGCCGTGGTCCAGCAGCGGGTTGTTCCAGGTGTGGCCGAGCCAGTCCTCGTAGTCGTCGAAGTCCGTCCCGATGTCGCTCGGCTCGTCCGAGGTCGCCTCCGCGTCGGCCTCGAACATCGGCCGCGGGTCGGCCAGGTAGTCGGCCGCGGTGCGCAGTTCGACACCCGGCGGGAGCGTGCCGGGGAGCTCGGGGAGGGTGGCGCCCGCCAGGTCCAGGCGCTGGAAGTGCGCCGAGCGGGTGGGGCGGTAGCCGCGCTTCGCGGCGAACTCCAGGTTCCGCGGTTCGTCCATCACCCAGGCGTAGACCGTCGTGGCGCCCTCGGCCGCCAGGTGCTCCTCGGCGGCGCGCAGCAGCAGGCCGCCCGCGCCCGCGCCCCGGTGGCCGGCGGCGACCTGCGGGGTCGCGTACGCCTGCCCGGGCTCGCTGCTGTCGTACGCGATGCCGGCGTAGACCGTGCCGATGATCTCGCCGTCCTTCTCGGCGACGAGCAGACGGAGCTTCTTGGCGGGGTTCGCCGTCTCGACGTCGAAGAGGACGGAGCGGGGCGTCACCGCCATGAAGGGGACGGCCGCCCGCCGGGACCGGGCCACGGCCTCGGCGTCCCGGGGCCGGAAATCACGCACGATCACTGTCATGGTGCCGCACGCTACGCGGACCCCCCGCCCCGTCGCCTCCCAATTTCCGCGCGGTGGGGGAGAATCGGGCCCGTGACCCTGAAGATCTCCATCGACGCGGGCTCCTCCACCGCCCCGTACGAACAGCTGCGCGCCCAGATCTCGGAGCAGGCCCGCTCCGGGCGGCTGCCGGTCGGCTACAAGCTGCCGACGGTCCGGGGCCTCGCGGAGGAGCTGGGCCTCGCCGCGAACACGGTCGCCAAGGCGTACCGGGTGCTGGAGGCCGACGGCGTGATCGAGACGCGCGGCCGGGGCGGCACGTTCGTCGCCCCGGCGGCCGACGCCGCGGCCCGCCAGGCCGCTTCGGCGGCCGCCGCCTACGCCGCGGAGGCCCGCCGCCTGGGCCTCACCCGGACCGACGCGCTCACCGCGGTGACGGACGCGCTGCGCGCGGCGTACGGCGACTAGGCCCTGCCGATCCCGCCGGGCGGGGGTCAGCGGGAGCGCCGCGCCTCCGGGGTCACCGCGGAGAACTCGACGGCGACGTCGTAGACGCCCGGGCTGGACGTGACGGGCGTGCGCGGGTCCCCGGCCGCGGCGCGGGTGCGCTCCTGGAACCCGGCGTCCGCGGTGGCGGCTTCCCACGCCTCCTGGCTCTCCCAGTGCGACACGTTGACGAGCTGGTACCGGGTCTCCGACGAACGCGCCCGGTGCAGCCGGGAGTCCAGGAACCCCGGTTTGGCGCTCATCAGCGCGGCGCGCTCCTCCCACCGGGCGACGAACCCGTCGACCTGGTCGGCTGCTATCTCGAAGATGTTGATGAAGGTGACGGGCGTCCGCGTCGCGTCGGCCTGCCGGCTGTCCTCGGTCATGGGAACTCCCGGATCGGATGTGCCGACGCCGCGCAGGCCCGGTAACCACCGCCGTACGGCAGGGTCGGCCGGGGGCCGGGCGGTCCCCGTACCGGGGACGATACCGAAGGCGTCCGGTCCGGCCGCTGCCATTGCCTGTCGACGCGTCAGGTGTGAGCGGGGTCACCGGAACCCCGCAGCGGGAGCGGACAGGTCCGAGTGTGAATCATTCCTTGCGTGCCCGGATCAGGGCCGGTGACCCGGAGGCGTTCCGGGTCCTGTTCGACGAACACAGCCAGACGGTGTACCGGCACGCCGTGCGAGTCCTGGGCGACTGGGCAGCGGCCGAGGACGTCACCTCCCTCGTCTTCCTCGAGGCGTGGCGACTGCGCGAGGGCGTCCGGCCCGAATCCGAGGAGCCGCTGCGGCCGTGGCTGTTCGGCATCTGCACGAACGTGCTGCGCAACACGGCCCGCGCGGCACGCCGGCACGAGGCGGCCCTCCGGCGTGTGCCGGCGAGCCGGGCACTGCCGGACTTCGCGGATGAGCTGGCCGGGCGCCTCGACGACGCCGACGAACTCGCCGCGGCACAGCGCGCCCTCGCCCGTCTCCGGCGCGGCGAGCGGGAGGTCTTCACCCTGTGCGTCTGGAGCGGCCTGAGCTACGCGGAGGCCGCCGAGGCGCTGGGCGTCGCGGTGGGCACGGTGCGCTCACGTCTCGCCCGTGCACGCAAGCGCCTGCTCAAGCTCTCCGCGGAGGAGCTGAGCGCACGATCGGGGCGGCGGAACACGGAACCGCCCGCCGCCCGCGGACAGGTACGGGATGGCCACCCCCTGGTGGCCCGGTCACTGAGGAAGGCACACCGATGACGTACGACGCCCTCACCCCCGAGGAAGAACTCGGCCGGCTCCTGCCGCCGCCGGGCGACCCGGTGCTGCCCCCCGACCGCAAGTCTTCGATGGAGAGGCATCTGATGAGCGAGATACACCGGTCCCGCACCGGCCGGGCCGACGAACACACCGCCCGTGTCCGCCCCGTGCCCCGGGTCCGCCGGGCGCTGCTCGCGGGCGCGGCGGCCACCGCGGCCCTCGCCGTGGCGGTACCGCTGGCGCAGCAGCCCGAGGCGGCGCCCCCGCGCACGGACTCGCCCACCTTCCTCCTGGCCGCCGCGGCGGACCAGGCGGCCCGGCAGCCCGGCGGCAAGCGCTACTGGCAGACCACCAGCACCGACCGGCAGGTGGTCGTCGCCAAGGGGCTCCCGACCCGCTTCGCCTTCACCTGCACGGACACGGTGACGGTGACGGTGGACACCGCGGCCGGGAAGCGGGGGCGGACCACCACCTCGGTCGAGGGCCAGGGCTGCCGCGGGCTCACGCCGGCGGACACGGCGGCCTGGAAGCAGGCCGGTTCACCCGCCACCTTCGCCAACACGGCCGGCGGCCGGACCGTCGTCAAGGGCGAGAACTCCACCCGGGAACTCGTACGGGGACCGGGCGACGGGGCCATGTTCCCCGTCGGCAGGGCCCTGCTGCCGCTGGAGGAGGTGCGTGCGCTGCCCGACTCGCCGGAGAAGCTGAAAGCACTGCTGTCGAAGAAGCTGCATCCCCGGTACGACAAGGGCGTCAAAGCGTACGACATCGGTCCGCTGGACGAGCTCCGCGGCCTCTCGCCGGAGGAGGCCCGAAGGCTTCTCGAGGAGAGGACGCTGAACCGGCGGCTGTTCGCCGCCGCCCGGGACATCGTCCTGGACCTGCCGGCCGAGCCGGGCGCACGCGCGGCCGCCTTCCGCCTGCTGGCCGGACTGCCGAAGGTGAAGGTCACGGAGCACGTGAAGGACGAGGCGGGCCGCGAGGGCACCGCGGTCTCCCTGCCGGCCTTCCAGCCGCCCATGGGCCGGGTGGAGGAGCGGCTGGTCTTCGACCCCGCCTCGTCCAGGGCCCTGGCGGCCGAGACCGTACTCGTGCGCTCCGACCCGGGCACCCCCGCGTCGCTGCGCCCCGGGACGGTGGTCGCCTCCCGCACGGTGAGCGCGGCGGAGTGGTCCCACACGGCCCCCTGAGCCGAGTCCGTGAGGTCCCGTCCGCCCGCCCGGGCGGACGGGACCTCACGGGCCGGTCAGAGGTACAGACCCGCCTCGCGGCCCCGGGCCTGGTCGGGAACCGCGGCGGGGGAGGTGCCGCGGCGCAGGGCGAACAGCTCCGCCAGGGTCGCCCCCTCGCGGCCGACACCTTCCTCGGTGCCGAGCCACGCCACCGACTCCTCGCGCGTCAGGCGACCGACCTCGATGCGGGCCAGGCAGCGGCCGGGGCGCACCACCGCCGGGTGGAGCCGCTCCAGGTCCTCGTTCGTGGTGACGCCCACCAGGACGTTGCGGCCCTGCCCCAGCAGGCCGTCCGTCAGGTTCAGCAGCCGCGACAGGGCCTGGCCCGCCGTGTGCCTGGCCTCGCCGCGGATGAGCTCGTCGCAGTCCTCCAGGAGCAGCAGCCGCCAGCGGCCCTTCGCGGTGCCGTCGTCCTCGCCGATCGCGATGTCCATCAGGTAGCCGACGTCGTTGAAGAGCCGCTCCGGGTCGAGCACGCAGTCCACCTGGCACCAGTCCCGCCACGACCGGGCGAGCGTGCGCAGCGCGGAGGTCTTGCCGGTGCCGGGAGGGCCGTGCAGGAGCAGCAGCCGGCCCGCGATGTCGTCGGGCGTGACCTTCATCAGCCGGTCCATCGCCTCCGCCACCGGAGCCGTGTAGTTGGGGCGCACCTCGTCCCACGACCCGGCGGCGATCTGCCGTGTCGTGCGGTGCGGGCCCCGGCGCGGGGACACGTACCAGAAGCCCATGGTCACGTTGTCCGGCTGCGGTTCCGGCTCGTCCTGCGCGCCGTCCGTCGCCTGCTTCAGGATCCGTTCGGCCAGTTCGGAGTCGACCGCGGTCACGGTCACGTCCGCGCCGCGGTTCCAGCGGGAGACCAGCAGTGTCCAGCCGTCGCCCTCGGCGAGGGTCGCGCTGCGGTCGTCGTCGCGGGTGGCGCGCAGCACCGCGGCCCCCGGCGGGAGGAGCGTCGCGCCGGACCGTACGCGCTCGATGGTGACGCCGTGCGCGTACGGCTGCTCGCCCGTCGCGAAGCGCCCGAGGAACAGCGCGTCGAGGACATCGGAAGGGGAATCGCTGTCGTCGACGGTGAGCCGGATCGGCAGGGCGTCCTGCGGCGGGGATGGCGTGGCAGACATGCGCCCATGATCTGCCACGCGCGTCCTCCCCGCACGGTGTTTATGCGCGCGCCGGTGCGCTCCCTTCCGGGACGCCGCGCAGCACGCCCCCGGTCCGGCGGGCGGCCCACCGGGCGCGGCGCACCACCGCGTACCCCTTGGTGAGCGCCCGGTCCTTGGCGAAGGACCGGCCGATCGCCACGCCCTCCAGGAGCCGCCCGAACTCCTCGATGCCCGTGGCGCGCCGCACGGTCACCCGGCGCAGCGCGTACGGCCCCTGCGCCCGCCGGGCGAGCGCGTTGCCCACGGCGAGCGCCTGCGCGAAGCCGGCCGCCCGCACCGCGTGCCGCACCCGGCGGCTGGAGTAGCCGTAGGGGTAGGCGAACGAGACGGGCGCGGTGCCGAGTTCGCCGGTGATGATCTCCCTGCATCGTAGGGTCTCGAACGCCAGGCGCCGGTCGTCGAGTTGGTCCAGCTGCGGATGGGTGTGGGTGTGGCCGCCGATCTCCGTCCCGGCGGCGGCGAGCTCGCGCACCTGGTCCCAGTCGAGCATGGTGTCCAGCGCGCCGCCCTCGTCGTACGCGCCCCGCAGCCACCCCGTCGAGACGAACAGGGTGGCGGTGAAGCCGTACCGGGCCAGGACGGGCAGGGCGTGCCGGTGCACGCCCTCGTACCCGTCGTCGAAGGTGATCAGCACGGGGCGCTCCGGCAGCGCCGCCCCGGTCCGCCAGGCGCCGCCCAGACGCGCCGTCGTGACGGGGGTGAACCCGCGTGCGCCGAGCAGCTCCATCTGCGCGGCGAACGCCTCCGGCGCGACGGACAGCCCGTACGCCGCCCGCGCGGGCCGGTGGCCGACGGCGTGGTACATCAGGATCGGCACGGCGGGTGCGGCGGGCACGCCGGGCACGGAGCACGAGCAGGACCCGGAAGCGCTCACGGCACCACTCCCGTGGGCGCCTGCGCGGCCG
This sequence comes from Streptomyces sp. NPDC051310, assembly GCF_044455245.1. Lineage (NCBI taxonomy): Bacteria > Bacillati > Actinomycetota > Actinomycetes > Kitasatosporales > Streptomycetaceae > Streptomyces > Streptomyces sp. NPDC051310. The sequence goes on along the minus strand of NZ_JBITEO010000009.1, from coordinate 188,090 downwards.
GTACGTCGTCGGCGGGTGCCTGCGCGGCCGGTCCGCGGTCCGCAGGAGCCCCTCCGGGCGGCCCGTCCGCCGCGGGGGCGCCGCCGATCGGGCCGCCCGCGAAGGCCGTGCCGCCGCGGCGGCGAAACTGCCACGTCCCCCGGAGGTAGCCGCCCGCCGCCACCGCCACACCGGTGACGATCGCGCCCGCCCGTCCCGCGCCGCCCGGCCGGCCGAGCACGAAGTCCCGTACGCCGCGCGCCACTCCGGCGGGCAGCACCCGCGAGGTGTAGTGCCGTTCGGTCTCCAGGCCCTTGTCCGCGCCCACGCTGCGGGCCACGAGCGCCTTGGACAGGCCCTCGGCCCAGACCCGGGCGCGGAAGTAGCGGTACGTCGCGCGGGCGGCCGGGACCTTGTGGTGGATGACCGCGCGGTCGTCGATGAGCAGGACCGCGTCCGGCAGGGCCTGGCCGAGCCGGATGCACAGCTCGGTCTCCTCGCAGCCCAGCGGCCGCTTGCCGCCGTCCCGCCCGATGCCGGTGGCGAAGCCGCCCGCCGCGTCGAAGGCGGTCCGCCGGAAGGAGGCGTTGCCGCCCAGGACGTTGCGGACGCGGACCCGACCCGGCGGGAGCCCCCGGTACGTGCAGCCGACGACCCAGTCGAACTCCTCGGGGAACCAGGCCGGGCGCCGGCCCGACGCCCAGGCGGGCACGGTCCGGCCGCCGACCGCCACCACGCGCGGGTCGCCGTACGCCTCGTCGAAGCGGCGCAGCCAGTCCCGCTCGGCGACGGCGTCGTCGTCGAGGAAGGCGACGATGTCGCCGCGGGCCGCCGCGATGCCGGTGTTGCGGCCGGCCGAGAGGCCGCGGGGGCCCGCGTTCGCGAGCACCCGCACCTCCTCCCCGGCGTCCGCGTACTCCCGGCCGAGCCGCTCCAGCAGCGCCGCGTTGTGGTCGACCACGAGCAGCGTCTCCAGGGCCGGCCGGGACTGCCGGCGCACCGATCCGACCGCCGCGAGGATGTCCTCCCAGCGGTCCTCGGTGTACGCGCAGATCACCACGGAGAACCGGCGACCGCTCACGGTCCGGCCACCTCTCCGCGCGGCACGCCGACCGAGAAGTCGGCCGTGCGGCGGCGCGCGGCGCCCCGGACGCCCTTCTCGCGGAGGATCACCCTCAGGACGCGGATGCCGTCGCGCAGGGCGTTGAGGTTGCTGACGCCGTGGATGCGCAGGTATTCGTGGCTGGGCACCTCCTGGACCCGCAGGCCCGCCTTGACGACCCGGATGTTGATCAGCGTCTCGATCTCGAAGCCGGTGCAGTCCAGGGTGATCCTGTCGAGGCAGTGGCGCCAGAAGGCGTTGTAGCCGTAGCAGAGGTCGGTGTAGCGGGCGCCGAACTTGGCGTTGACGATGGCGCACAGGGCGCGGTTGCCGAGGCGGCGGACGAAGGTCATGTCGTCCGTGCCGCCGCCGTTGGCGAAGCGGGAGCCCTTGGCGAAGTCGGCGCCGCCGACCAGCGCGGAGACGTAACTGACGATCTCCTGCCCGTCCGCGGAGCCGTCCGCGTCGACCATCACGATGATGTCGCCGGTGCAGGCGGCGAAGCCGCTGATCAGGGCGTCCCCCTTGCCCCTGCCGACCTGCTTGACGACCTTGACGTCCGGCCGCAGCTCGCGGGCGACGTCGACGGTGGCGTCGGTGGAGTTGCCGTCGACCAGCACGACCTCGTGGATCCAGTCGGGCAGGGTCTTGAAGACGTACGGAAGGTTCTCCGCCTCGTTCATGGCGGGAATGACCACGCTCACCGGCGGCGCGATGGCCAGGTGCGACGTGATCGCCCGGTAGCGGGCGGATATTCGGCTCGGTGCACGCCGGCCGGACTCGGCTGACGCGACGGCGGAGTCGCTCATGAGTCGGTTCCCTCTCGTCCGGTGGACCGCCCGCCCCGGGCGGTCCCGATGAGTTTCCGGTTCGAAAGGGGGGGTCTCACCCCGGTCATGACGGAATGGATCTCCGTACGGAATGGGGTGAGCTGATATTGCCGGCCGCACGCGGACACGCCTCGGCACAGATACGCACCGTGCACGGCACCCCCCTCGGGAGGGTCTCGTCCGGTGACCTGCCGGACCTGCGGGCGCACACCGTGCACGCTCGTCGGACCGGCCTGGTGCGGAAGAAACCCCCTACCGCGCCCCGCCCGTGTCCCTCGCGGCCTCTGGCCCTCCCCTGAGCCGGCATACGCGGGACCGATGCGGGTGATGTACGACGGTATTGATAAATGCGACTGTATGGCAAGACCTGGGCCCTGGGTCACCTTTTTGCTTCTTTGGCCCATCCCGATCGCATTTCTTCGATCTTTGGCGAAAGACGCAGGGGAAGGGTCACCCGGTTCCGGCCGAATTCCCGATCATGCGCCGGAAAAACAGAAGGAGATCCTTCCGTCGCGCCCTTCTGCGTTCAGGTGCGGGGCCCTTTCGCGCGCCGCACGCCGGAAACCGCCCCGAGCAGTACGGAGAGGGCGGCGACGGCCGCCACCGCGCCCCGTACGGACCACATGTGCAGCGCCGCCATCACCGCGGCGACGAGCACGTCCACCGCGACCGCGCCCGCCACGGCGAGGACCGTGCGGGTCGCCGGCTCCAGCCGGTGCAGCGCCGCGGCGAGGCCCGCCGCCGGTGCGGCCACCAGGAAGAAGAGGCCGAACGGCGCGCGCAGCGGCGTGTCGAGCCGCTCAGCGCCAGTACGGCACCCGTGCCCGCGACGGCGGCCGCCGCGCCCGCGAGCACGTGCAGCGCGTCGCCGCGGCACCTCACGCCCGGCACGGCCGAGGTGTCCTCGCGGTGACGCGGGCCCGGCTCCCCGCGGGGCCGCGGCCACAACGGCCCGACGGGCCGTCAGTCGCCGTGGCGCCGACCGGACTTCCCGGGATCAGCCGCAAGTTACCCGCAAGTCTTGGCATGGACACCCCACGCTGCTACGAACAATTCAGGCAGAAATCCTGCTCACAGGGAGGTTCCATGAAACTGTCCCGAGCCGCGGCATTATCCTCCTCACTCCTCCTGAGCGCCGTCCTCGCCCTGACCGGGGCGGGCGCGGCGCAGGCCGCTTCGTCGGCGGCCGTCGACTACGTGGCCCTCGGCGACTCCTACTCCTCCGGAGTCGGAGCCGGGAACTACGACAGTGCGAGCGGCAACTGCAAGCGCACCCCCCGCGCCTACCCCGCCTTGTGGGCGGCCGCCAACTCCCCCTCCTCGTTCGCCTTCACCGCCTGCTCAGGCGCCCGTACGAACGACGTGACGGCCAACCAGCTGGGCCCCCTCTCCTCCGCCACCGACCTCGTCTCCCTCACCGTCGGCGGCAACGACGCCGGGTTCGCCGACGTGATGACCACCTGCGTCCTGCAGTCCGAAGCCACCTGCATCGCGCGGGTCGAGGAGGCCAAGCGGTACGTCGACAGCACCCTGCCCGCCCGCCTCGACACCGTGTACACGGCCATCAGGAGCAAGGCGCCATCGGCCCGGGTCGTCGTCCTCGGCTACCCGCGCTTCTACAAACTGGGCGGCAGCTGCGTCGCCGGCCTCACCGAGAACGAACGCCGCGCCATCAACGGCGGCGCCGACCACCTCAACGCCGCCACCGCCAAACGCGCGGCCGACCACGGCTTCGCCTACGCGGACGTCGCCGCGGCCTTCACCGGCCACGAGATCTGCTCGGGCGCCTCCTGGCTGCACAGCGTGAACTGGCTCAACATCGGCGAGTCCTACCACCCCACCGCCGCCGGCCAGTCCGGTGGCTACCTGCCCGTCTTCAGGGCGACGGCGTGACCGTGTGACCGGGCGACGACGGCGGGCCGCCCGTCGGGCTCCCGTCGTCGCACGTGACCGAGAACCCCACCCAGTTCGACCGTGCCGCGACCGGGCTCCGGACCTCCAGCCGGACCCGGTCGCGGTACGTCCCGCCCTCGCCGTGCGTCGCCGCCACGGTGTGCCCGACCTGCTGCTCCGTGTGCTCGCCGGCGCCGAACTCCAGCGTCCGCCACGCCGATCCGGACTCCTCGTGGCTCTCGCCCACCCAGCGGTAGCCGACGGAGACGGGGGTGCGCCCCACCGTGATGGTGCCGGTGAAGGCCGGAGCGCGCCCGGCCGGCGGCGGGCACGTCCCGCTGTGGTCACCGCGCTCCGCCCGGACGTGGACCAGGACCGTCCGGTGCGGCGGGGGAGTGCGCGTCGCGGTGGACGGAGCCGGCTCCGAGGGCGTGCCGGCGGAGGCGGACGCATCCGGTGACGTCTGCGCCGGCGCCGTACCGGTGGGGCCGGTGCTCCCCGGCGCGCCCGCACCCCCCGCCGCGCCGCCGCCCCCGGTGCCGCCCGGGTCCTGTTCGCGCAGCAGTCCGTACACGAGGCCGCCGACCGCCAGCAGCAGGAAGGCCGCCCCCGCCACGAGGACGGCGACCGCGCGCCGCGACTGCTGCGCCGCCGGAACCGTCGAGCCGGAAGCCCGCGGTCCCGCGGGGCCCGCCGTGCCCTCCGGCGGGAACGCCGCGACCGTGGCCGCGGACGTGTCCGACGCCGCGACCGGGCCGGTACGCGCGCCGCCGCCCGCGCCGACGACCCGCAGCCGGTGTGCCGCCTCGTCGGCGGAGAGCCGCTCGGCCGGGTCCTTGCGCAGCAGCCCTTCGATCACCGGGGCCAGCGGCCCGGCCCGGCGCGGCGGCGGCAGCTCCTCGTCCACCGCGGCGCGCAGGGTGCTCAGCGGGGTGTTCCGGCGGAAGGGGGAGTTGCCCTCGACCGCCGCGTACAGCAGGACGCCGAGCGACCACAGGTCGGAGGCGGGACCGGGCGTCCGCCCCAACGCGCGCTCGGGCGCAAGGAACTCGGGCGAGCCGATCAGTTCGCCCGTCATGGTGAGGGGGGAGGTGCCCTCCACCGCCGCGACGCCGAAGTCCGTCAGCACCACCCGGCCGTCGTTGGCCAGCAGTACGTTGCCCGGCTTGACGTCCCGGTGCAGCACCCCCGCCCCGTGCGCCGCGCGCAGGGCCGCCAGCACCTCCGCCCCGATGTGCGCGGCCCGCCGGGGCGGCACCGGGCCCTCGGCGTCGAGCGCGTCCGACAGGGTCACCCCGCGGACCAGCTCCATCACGATCCACGGCCGGCCGCCCTCGGTGGCCACGTCGTAGACCGTGACCACATTGCGGTGCGAAACCCGGGCGGCCGCCCATGCCTCCCGCTCCAGCCGCGCGTACAGGCGCTGCTCGTCCGCCGCGGCAAGACCGGCCGGCGCGCGCACCTCCTTGACGGCCACCTCGCGGCCCAGCACCTCGTCACGGGCGCGCCACACGACCCCCATCCCGCCCTCGCCCAGCGGGTCCAGCAATCGGTAACGCCCCGCCACCAGCCGTTCCCCACCGGGCCTTTCGGTCACAGCGCCCCCTTCAGACGGTGTGGCGGAAACCCTTCCAAGCTAGCCGAAGTGGGGGCGGCGGGGAACGTGTCCAACTCGCCCTGGAATCAGATGTATTCGGAGAGTAATCGTCAACACCCGTACGTGGGTGGTGAATCACGTTCACCGGGATACACGAGTGTGAGGCCGGGGAGATAGGGTTAACCTGCCCGGGCCGGGTGACTTCGTACGGGTGGGGAGTGACATGGATCAGATAACAGTGCGCAGCAGGGCACGTGTGCCCGCGATCACCTGCGGGAGCAGCGCGACCAGTTCGCGGCTCGACCGCCACCTCTCGGTGCTCGGCGGCCCGGCCGTCCCGCAGCGTGAGGCGGCCGAGGCGACGCTGCTCATGCGGGAACTGACGACGCGTGATGTCGCGCACACCCGTATGAGCAAGAGTGCGCGTGTGCGGCTCTTCGCTCCGCTGCGCCGTCTGCGGCGCTCGCTGTTCGGCAACCACGGCTGACCCCGGGCGCAGGGCCCTCCCGGCCCTGACGGCTCCGTGCGCCCGGCCCGCCCGCACGCTCCCGGAACCCACCCGCGTCCCCGGTGACACGGCGCACAGCCAGCAGTCCTCAGGTGCGCCGCCGTACGACGCCGCGGCCCGGCCGGCCCCGACGGGGTCCATCGTGCCGAACGCGCGTGCCTGCGCGCCGGTCCGCTCCGCCGGCCGCGGTGAAACGTCCCTCCGGCCCGGTGGGCCGCCGGATCCGGCCGGAGCGGGGCCGGCGGACCGCCGAGGGGCGGCCGCCGGGGCCGGTGCGTCGTGTCAGGCGGTCACGCCCGCCCGGCGCAGCTCCGCGCGCAGCCCGGCCGGGACGCCCAGCTCGTCGAGGACCGCCTCCGTGTGCTCGCCGAGGGCCGGCACCGCCCCCATCCGGGGCTCCGCCCCGCCGGGCAGCGTGATCGGCGGCAGCATCGCCCGCAGGGGCCCCACCGCCGTGTCCACCTCCCGCCACCGCTCCCGCGCGGCGAGCTGCGGGTGGGCCGCCACGTCCGCCACCGTGTTCAGCCGGGCGCACGCGATACCCGCCGCCTCCAGGCGCTCGACGGCCTCCGCCGTGCCCAGCCGGGCCAGTGCCTCCGCCACCACCGCGTCCGTCTTCCCGCGGTGCGCCACGCGGGCGGTGTTCGTCGCGAAGGCCGGATCGTCGCCCAGCTCCGGCCGCCCCAGCACCTGCTCGGCCAGCCGGCGCCACTCGCGGTCGTTCTGCACCGACAGCAGCACCTGGCCCCCGTCGGCCGTCGGGTAGGCGTCGTAGGGCGCGATGACGGCGTGCGCGACCCCCGTGCGCGCCGGGGCCTCGCCCCCGTGCATCCCGTGGTGCAGCGGATGCCCCATCCACTCCGCGAGCGACTCCAGCATGGAGATCTCCACCGGTCCGCCGCGCCCCGTCGCCGCCCGCCGCACGAGCGCCGCCAGCACTCCGGAGAACGCGTACATCGCCGCCGCGATGTCGGCTGCCGGGATCCCCGCCTTGACCGGCTGCTCCGGCGTCCCGGTCACCGACACCAGCCCCGCCTCGCACTGCACGAGCATGTCGTACGCCCGCTTGTGCGCGTACGGGCCGCCGGCCCCGTACCCGGAGATGTCCACCGCGATCAGCCTGGGGTCGGCGGCGCAGAGCGTCGCCGCGTCCAGGCCGAGCCGCGCCGCCGCGCCCTGCGCCAGGTTCTGCACGAAGACGTCGGCGCCCGCCACGAGCCGGCGTGCCAGCTCCAGGCCGCGGGGGTCCTTGAGGTCCAGGGCGACGGACTCCTTGCCCCGGTTGCACCACACGAAGTGGGAGGCCAGACCTGCCGCCGCCGTGTCGTAACCGCGGGCGAAGTCACCGCCGTCCGGGCGCTCGATCTTGATGACCCGCGCCCCGAGGTCGGCGAGCTGCCGGGTGGCGAAGGGCGCGGAGACGGCCTGCTCGACGGCGACGACGGTGACGCCCTCCAGGGGCGGCGGCAGAGTGCTCATGCAGCCGTACCTATCGTGTACGTACCACCTTTGTCACCCCCCGGGTGCCGCGTACCTGCGCACCGCCAGCGGTACGCACACCGCCAGCAGTGCCAGCGACCAGCACAGCGCCCCCGCGACCGGGTGCGCCACCGGCCACGCCGCGCCCTCGGGTACGGGCGCGTTGCCGAACAGGTCCCGCAGCGCGGTCGTCACCGCCGAGACCGGGTTCCACTCGGCGACCGTGCGCAGCCAGCCCGGCATGCCGTCGGTCGGGATGTACGCGTTCGACAGCAGCGGCACCATGAAGGTGGCGCTGCCGAGCTGGCCCGCCGCCTCCTCGCTGCGCGAGGCGAGGCCCAGCAGAATCCCCACCCACGTCATGGCGAACCGGAACAGCAGCAGCAGCCCGAAGGCGCCCACCGCGGCCGGCGCCCCGCCGTCGATCCGCCACCCCATCGCCAGCCCCACCAGCATCAGCGGCACCAGCCCCACGGCCGTGGTCAGCAGGTCGGCCAGGGCCTGCCCCAGCGGCACGGCCGCCCGGCTCACGGGCATCGAGCGGAAGCGGTCCATCACGCCCCGGTGGGAGTCCTGTGCCGCGGCGAACATGCCGGTCATGACGCCGTTGGCGGCGGTGGCGACCAGCAGCCCCGGCACCAGGTAGGGGCGGTACTCGGTGCCCGGCATGGCGAGCGCGCCGCCGAGGACGTACCCGAAGAAGAGCAGGAAGACGATCGGCATCGTCTGCGTCATGACGAGCAGCGCCGGCGCGTGCCGGACGCGCCGGAGGTGGCGTCCGAGGACGGCGGCGCCGTCGTGCAGGACCGCGCTCATGCGGCGAGCCCCTGTCGGGCGGTGAGGCGGAGGAAGACCTCGTCGAGCGTGGGCGGACGCAGCGAGGCGTCGACGATCAGCACGCCCGCCGCGTCCAGTGCGCGGACGAGCCGGGGCAGCGTGAGGGTCCGGTCCGTCGTGACCGCCCCGGCGGTGCGCGCATCGGCGTCCAGGGCCGGCTGCGAGCCGGTGAGCCGGTCCAGCACCGCAGCGGCCGCGTCCAGGGCGGACGGGTCGGCGACGACGACCTCGGCGTAGCTGCCGATCATGGCCTTGAGCTGGGCCGGTGTGCCGCTGTGCGCCGCCCGTCCTTCGTCGACGAGGACGATGTCGTCGGCGAGCTGGTCCGCCTCCTCCAGGTACTGGGTGGTGAGCAGCACGGTGGTGCCCTGGGACGCCAGCCCCCGTACGGCGTCCCATACGGCGTTCCGGCTGTGCGGGTCCAGGCCGGTCGTCGGCTCGTCGAGGAAGAGCACCGTGGGCGGCACGAGCAGGCTGGCGGCCAGGTCCAGGCGGCGCCGCATGCCGCCGGAGTAGGTCCTGGCCGGGCGACCCGCGGCCGCCACGAGCCCGAACCGCTCCAGCAGTTCGTCGGCGCGGGCGCGCGGGGCGCGCAGCAGGCGGGCGAACAGCCGCAGGTTCTCGCGGCCGGTGAGGTCGCCGTCGACGGAGGCGTACTGGCCGGTGACGCCGATGCGGCGGCGTACGGAGGCGGGGTCGCGCACCACGTCGTGTCCGGCGACCCGGGCGCTGCCGGCGTCGGGGGTGGTGAGCGTGGTCAGGACCCGTACGGCGGTGGTCTTGCCGGCACCGTTCGGACCGAGCACCCCGCACACCGTTCCCTCGGGGACGGCGAGATCGAGCCCGCGCAGGGCGTGCACGTCCCCGTACCGCTTCTCCAGGCCCTCACTAAGTACAGCGTACGTAGAAGTCATGGCGGCACCGTACCGCACTACGTACGGTGTACGTAACTACGATGGGGGGCGAGGTGATGATCCATGGCGGGCCGAGCGGCCGAACCGGAAGTGATCTGGGCGCGCCCCGAGCGCACGGGCCGGGGCCCCAGGCCCGCGTACCGCCGCGCCGACATCGCGGCGGCGGGGGTGCGGATCGCCGACGCCGAGGGCATCGACGCCGTCTCGATGCGGCGCGTGGCGACCGAGCTGGGCTGCGGCACGATGTCGCTCTACAACTACGTGACCTGCAAGGCCGACCTGTACGAGCTGATGGTCGACGCGGTCAGCGGCGAGTACGAACTGCCGGACCGGCCGAGCGGCGACTGGAAGGCCGACATGCTGGCCCTGGCGCGCCAGACCCGCGGCATCATGTACCGCCACCCCTGGCTGACCCGGGTGATGTCGACCGTGTACGGCTTCAGCCCCAACGCCCTGCGCTACCTGGAGTTCTGCCTGGCCTGCCTGGCTCCGCTGGAGGTGCCGGGCGGCACCAGGATGGAGGTGATCGGGGCGGTCAACGGAACGGTCATGGCCGTGGTCGCCAACGAGCTGGCCATGGCCGAGCGCAGCCGCTCGCTGCCGTGGTCGCAGGAGCAGGAACAGGCGGTGCGCGCCGCGTACCTGACGCGGGAGCTGGCGAGCGGAGCGTACCCGCGGCTCGCGGAGGTCCTCGCGCAGGCACCGGCGGCCATCGACGCCGACGAGGTCTTCGAGCGCACGCTCCGGCGGGTACTGGACTCCTTCGGCTGAGCCGCTCCTGCGGCCGAGCCCGCTACAGCAGGGCCAGCTGGCCCTCCGGCCCCTCCTCCTCCCGGTCCAGGACGGAAGCGGGCCGGCGGGCCGCGCCGGGCACGGGGAGCACGCCGGCCGCGCGCAGCTCGGCGGCGGTGATCGTCCCGGCCCCGGACAGGGCGGGCCGTTCGGACTCCAGCCGGGCCTGGAGCGCCAGCACCGTGATCAGCTCCAGCAGCTCGGACGTCCACCCCTGGGGCCAGGCGGCCCGTCCGATCGCCTCCAGGGTGCCCGGCTCGGCGGGGGAGGTGCGCCGCTCGAACCACAGCTCCAGCATCCGGATCCCGCCCACGCGGTAGTCCCACGCCTCGGCCGGTACGGGCGCCACCCGGCCCGTGTCACCCACCAGGAGGACCTCCCCGGCCGCGTCGTACGCCAGCGTCCGCGGGTGCGGCGGCAGCGCGGCACGCACGTAGGGCCGCCGCCCGCCGGGCAGCCGGGGGCGCTCGCCGCCCCGGGCGCCGCGCACCTGCACCGCCGTCATGCGGCGGCCCAGCGCCACGCCCGACGCCCAGACGAGCGGGTCGGCGGGCAGCGGGACGACGCACCCGGCGGGGGAGGGGCGGGCGGCGGCCAGCGCCCACGCCAGCACGTCCTCGGCGGTGACCTCGGTGCCGTACCGCCCGCTCAGCACCTCGGGCAGTCCCGGTGCCACGTTCGGCTCCCGGCCGCCGGGGCGCCGGTACAGCGGCCGGATGCGGCCCGGGCGGCCCGCGGGGGAGCGCCCGTCGGGCAGCACGGCCGACACCAGCAGCGCGGGCCCCGGCGCCTGCGGGACGTACCCCTGCTCGACGGCGAACAGCTGCCGCTCGTCGGCCACCCGCCACAGCTCCGGCCTCGCCGCGTCCAGCAGCCGGTGGTCGGGCAGCAGCCACTGCTCGTCGAACGGCCCGTGCGCCAGCCGCACCGGCTCCGGGCACGGCCCCGCCTCCCGCGCCAGCCGGGCCGTCCCGGTGCGCTGCCCGGGCAGCGCGGGGACCGAACTCGACAGCGTCCGCGCCCGGCTGGGACGGAACAGCGCCTCCCGCTCGTCCCGGCCGGCCCGCACCAGCGCGTCCCAGCGGGCGCGCAGCGTCGCCGCGTCCGGGGCGACGACCCAGGCCCGCCCCGGCCGCAGCGGCGCCACCGACCACGGCATCACGTCGTCGAGGAGCACGTCATCCGTCACCCGCCGCATGCTAGGGGGTGTCGGTCCGATCACGCCGGGCGTCGCGAGCCCGGCGTGATCGGCAAGACACCCCCCCCAGGGGGGTCAGTCCGCCTCCACCGTGACGGTGAAGGAGAACCGGTCGCCGCGGTAGCGGATCCGCGCCACGTCCACCACCCGGCCGTCCTCGCCGTACGTCACGCCCGTGTAGTGCAGGATCGGCGACAGCAGTGGGACCTGCAGGAGCTCGGCCGTCTCGGGGTCGGCCAGCCGGGCCTCCACGGTGTCGGTGATGCGGCTGATCCGCACCCCGACCGTGTCGCGGAGGACCTTCGTCATCGGCCACCGCTCCAGGTCGGCGAGGTCGATGCCGGCCGCGACGTCCGGGCGGACGGCGTTCTCCGCCCAGTTGGTGGGCTCACCGCTCTCGCCGTCGCAGCGCAGCCGCCGGTACGTGACGACCTCCGCCACGTCCGGGAAGTGCTCGGCGAGCTCCGCCGGGAGCCCGCCGGGCACCGCCGCCGTCCCGTGGCCGAGAATCGTCGTCCGCTCACCCGACTGCTGGGCCACGATCGCGTCGATCGAGCCGAGCAGCCGGCGCGGGGTGGAGCGCCGGGCGCCCGGCTCGATGAACGTGCCGCGCCGCCGGTGCCGGCTGATCAGGCCCTCGGCCTCCAGCTCCTTGAGCGCCTGCCGCATGGTCAGCACGCTCACGCCGTAGTGCGCGGCCAGCTGCTCCTCGGTGGGCAGGCGCAGCGACGCGTCCGGCGCCCGTCCGAGTATGGAGGCGCGCAGGGACTGCGAGACCTGGTACCAGAGCGGCAGCTTGCGGTTCAGGACCAGCGAGTCGGGGGCGAAGGCGGTCACGGCAACTCCGTACGACTGCGACGAGTGCGGCCCGGCGGGCGGCGGGCCTATGGCCGGAAGTGGCGCTCAAGACCCTGCCACACGTCGTCGTACGCGCGCTGCAGGTGGTCGGCGTTCGCCGCCTGGGCGGTCGTCGTCAGCGGCCACCGCGTCTCGAACATGAAGGCCAGTCCGTCGTCGATCTTCTGCGGCTTCAGCTCGGCGGCGCTCGCCTTGTCGAAGGTCTCACGGTCCGGGCCGTGCGCCGACATCATGTTGTGCAGCGAGCCGCCCCCGGGGACGAAGCCCTCGGCCTTGGCGTCGTACGCGCCCTCGATCAGGCCCATGTACTCGCTCATCACGTTGCGGTGGAAGTACGGCGGCCGGAAGGTGTCCTCGCCGACCAGCCAGCGCGGCGCGAAGACGACGAAGTCGACGCCCGCGAGGCCGGGTGTGTCGGACGGGGAGGTGAGCACGGTGAAGATCGACGGGTCGGGGTGGTCGTACGAGATGGTCCCGATGACGTTGAAGGTGCGCAGGTCGTAGACGTACGGGACGTGGTTGCCGTGCCAGGCGACGACGTCCAGCGGGGAGTGGCCGTACGTCGCGGTCCACAGGTTGCCGCAGTACTTGTTGACCACCTCCACCTCGCCCTCGACGTCCTCGTACGCGGCGACCGGCGCCCGGAAGTCCCGCGGGTTGGCCAGGCCGTTGGCGCCGATCGGGCCGAGGTCGGGCAGCTGGAACGGCTGGCCGTAGTTCTCGCACACGTAGCCGCGCGCGGTCTCGTCCAGCAGCTCCACGCGGAAGCGCACGCCGCGCGGGATCAGCGCCACCTCGCCGGGGCGGGCGGCGAGGATGCCCAGCTCGGTGCGGAGCAGCAGGCCGCCCCGCTCGGGGACGATCAGCAGCTCGCCGTCGGCGTCGCTGAAGACCCGCTCCATGGAGGTGTCGGCGTGGTAGAGGTGCACGGCCATGCCGGTGCGCTGCGCGGCGTCGCCGTTGCCGCCCAGGGTCCACAGGCCGGCCAGCCAGTCCGTGCCGGGCGCCGGGTCCGGGAGCGGGTTCCAGCGCAGCCGGTTCGGGTCGGGGACGGTCTCGGTGAAGGGCGCGGTCCGCAGGGCGCCGTTGTCGGTGCGCACGAAGGGCGGGTGCGCGGCCGAAGGGCGGATCCGGTAGAGCCACGAGCGGCGGTTGTGGGCGCGCGGCTCGGTGAAGGCGGAGCCGCTGAGCTGCTCGGCGTACAGGCCGAGCGGGGCCCGCTGGGGGGAGTTCCGGCCGAGCGGCAGGGCGCCGGGCACGGCCTCGGAGCTGTGCTCGTTGCCGAAGCCCGAGGAGTACTCCAGGCCCTCGGCGAGCTTCCGCGCCTGTTCGGTGTCGTTCATCGTCATCGACCGCTTCCTGCTCAGAAGGAATCCTATGTAAAACCGTAGGATTCCGTGGCGCCCACGTCAACGGCGCGGGGCGCGGCTCGGGTGGGGCTGGGACGAAACCCGTGCACGAGGGGTTCCCAAAGATGAACAAAGCTCTACTCTCACCGGCATGGCCCGCTCGCCGTGGACAGCCAGGCTCCTCGCCGTCGTCTCCGCCACGCTCCTGGTCCTGGCGGGCGCTCCCGCCGCCCGGGCCCACGAGGAGCGCCCCGTCGCCTTCCCCGACGGCTCGGGCAGCGTGCCCGTGCTGCGCACCGGGGAGCCCGACCTGCTGGTGTGCAAGACCGACCGGGCCGGCTTCGCCCGCCGCACCGCCCGCTTCCCGGCCCCGCTCCGGGAACGCAACGCACGGCTCTTCGCCCGCTGCCTCCGCGAGGGGTACCGGCACGTGCAGCAGGCCGTCGACGCCGTCGACCGCCCCGGCATGACCATCGCGATCCTGCCCGGGCTGTACGAGGAGGAGCCCTCCCTGCCGCCGCCCGCCGGGGCGTGCGCCGCGCTGGACGCCCCGCGGTCGTCGTTCGGCTACCAGGTGCTGTCCTACGCCCAGCAGCGGCAGTGCCCCCACAATCAGAACCTCGTCGCGATCCTCGGCAAGAAGGACCTCCAGATCGAGGGCACCGGAGCGGACCGCACCGACGTCGTCATCGACGCGAAGTACCGCAAGCTCAACGCGGTCCGGGCCGACGGCTCCGACGGTGTCTACTTCCGCAACTTCACCGCCCAGCGCACCACCTTCAACTCCCTGTACGTCCTCGCCGCCGACGGCTTCGTCATCGACGACGTGCTGACCCGGTGGAACGACGAGTACGGCTTCCTCACCTTCGCCAGCGACCACGGCCTGTACAAGAACTGCGAGTCGTACGGCAACGGCGACTCCGGCATCTACCCGGGCAGCGCGTCGGACATCAACGACGGCCGCGGCTACGACGTCCCCCGCTACTCGATCGAGATCACGGGCTGCCGGAGCCACCACAACATGGTCGGCTACTCGGGCACGGCCGGGGACTCCGTGTACGTCCACGACAACGAGTTCGACCACAACATGGGCGGCGCCTCGATGGACAGCGCCTTCCCCGGGCATCCCGGACTTCCGCAGAACCACGCCCGCTTCGCACGCAACGACATCCACGACAACAACCAGGACTACTACCGGTACGTCGCCGACGGCACCTGCGCCCGGCCGCCCGCCGAACGGGGCTACGAACAGGGCGTCGTCTGCCCGCAGATCTCCATGCCGCCCGGCTCCGGCATCATCACCGCCGGCGGCAACTGGAACCTGTACGAGGACAACTGGATCCACGGCCACCGGCGCACGGCCTTCTACCTGAGCGCCGTCCCGGCCTTCGTCCGGGGCGAGGGCGCCTGGTCGAAACAGGCCGACACCTCGCACCGCAACCGGTACGCGGGCAACCGGCTCGGCGTCGACAAGGCCGGCAACCCGCGGCCGAACCGCACCGACGTGTGGTGGGACGGGCAGGGCACCGGCAACTGCTGGCAGCCGGGCACCGGTTCCTCGACGCCCCGCACCCTGCCCACCTGCGGAGCCCGGCGCGGCGAGGTCTCCGGCGGGTCCCACCGGCTCGTCGGGGAGCCCGTCAAGCTCGTCCAGCTCCTCGTCTGCGCCGACTACGACGTCCAGGCGCGGCGGCTGCCGGCCGGCTGCGACTGGTACGGCGCCCGCGGCATCGCCCGTGTCGAGACCCAGCTCGCCCTCGGCGCCGCCGCCGTCCTCGGCCTCGTGGGGGGCGTCCTGTGGTGGCGCCGGCTGCGCCCCGGCCGGCTCGCCGGGGCGGCCGCGGCGGCGGGTGCGGCGGGGCTCGCGCTGGACGTCGCCGGCTCGACGACGGGCCTCACCGCCGGGTACGTCCCGGCCCTCGCGCTGGTGCTCCTCGGCGCGGGGTGGACCGGGCTGGGCCTCGCACTGCGGCGCGCCGGCCGCCGCGGCCTGGGCGGAACGACCGTGGCGCTGGGCGTCCTCACGCTCCTCGACGCCTTCGACAAGGCAGTCCTCATGATCCCCTGGACCCCGGTGAGCCCGGCCTGGCTGCGCACCCTGCTCGCGGTGGTGTGGGTGCTCGGGGCGGTCGCCGCGTCGGCCCCGGGACCGGGGCGCGGCGAGGCGGTCGAGCGCCCCGGCGGGGTTCCGGACCGGGACCCCGCTGCGGGGGCGGCGGGGGGTCCGGGGGGAGAGCGGGATGCTGCCCCCGGGGCGGCGGGTCGGGAGGTTTCCCCCAGGGCGGCGGTGGCTCCCGACGGAGGCGCGCACACCGGCGGCGCGGCGGCGGGTCCGGACCGGGAGCTTGCCCCCGGCGCGGCGGCGGGTCCGGAGGGAGACCGGGATCGCGTCCCCGGGGCGGCGGCTCCGGACGGAGACCCTCACCCCGCCCGCGGCGTGGCGCCGGCCCCGGACCGGGAACCTGCCCGCGGTGCGGCGCCGGACCGGGACCCGGGCGGGCCGCGCGGCCCGAACGGGTCGCCGCCGCCGGCGGGCCGGGCCCACCGGGGGCCCGGGCGCCCGGCCCGGAGCGCCGGCAGGCGGCCCTGGTCGCCGGCCGCCTCGCCGGTGGTCGCCTCCGCCGTGGCCATGGCGGTGGCCATGGCCGTGGTCGCCGGGTGCGGCGGCCCCGCCACCACGCACCACAAGCCCGGCACGAGCCACCAGGAGGCGACCGGCTCCACGGGAACGCTGCTGGACGCGGAGGACGGGACCGGGCACCGGCTGCGGCAGGTGCCGCCGGAGGGCGCGCCCGCGATACGGCTCACCGCCCGGCCCGACTCCGAGGACGGCTGGAACGTCCACCTCGACGTACGGGACTTCCGCTTCACGCCGCAGAGCGCCGGCGGCGCCGCGCTGCCCGGCCGCGGCCACGCCCGCCTCCTCCTCGACGGCCGGCCGGTGGCCCGGGTCTACGGCCCCTGGCACCACCTGCCGAGCAGCGCGCTGCCGGCGGGCGCCCGCACCCTCACCGCCCGCCTGCACGCCGACGACCACACCGCCTGGGCCGTGCACGGCAAACCCGTCGAGGCCACGGCCGTGCTCGGGCCCGCGGGCGAAGCCCCTGCCGACCGGACGCTGGACATCACCGTCACCGCAGGCGCCGTGCAGCCGCCGACGCGCCGGGTCGAGGTGGAGCGGGGGGAGCGCCTCGCCCTCACCGTCACCAGCGACCGCGACGACACCCTCCACGTCCACGGCTACGACAAGGAGGCGCCGCTGCGCGCCGGCCGGCCCACCACGCTCACGCTCACGGCGGACCGCGCCGGGCTGTTCGAGGTCGAGACCCACGCGTCCGGCCTGGTCCTCGTGCAACTCGCCGTACGGTGACGCCGTTGGCGCCGCTGCGGCCGGCCCACGGGGCGGGACAGGGGCACGACCTGGCGCCGGCCCACGGGGTGGGATCCGCGCACGACCTGCCGCCGGCCCACGGGGCGGGACAGGGGCACGACCTGCCGCTGGCCCACGGGGTGGGATCCGCGCACGACCTGCCGGTCCCGCCGTTCTACGCCTTCGCCGGTGCGTTCGCCGCGTTGTTCGTCTCCTTCCTCGCGCTGGGCCTGCTGTGGTCGGTGTCCCGCTTCCGCGGCGACCGCTCGGGCCGTGCGCTTCCCGCCCCGGTGCAACGCGCCGCCGACGCACGGCCCGTGCGCGCCGCCCTGCGCGGACTGGGGGCGGCGGCCTGCCTGTTCGTGGTCCTCCACCTCCTCCTCGGGCCCGACGACCCTGCCCGCAACCCCGCCGCCGGCGCCGTCCACGTCCTGTTCTGGGTCGGTCTCGTCCCCGCCTCCCTCCTCCTCGGACCGGTCTGGCGCCTCCTCAACCCCCTGCGCACCCTGCACGCGCTCCTTCCCCGCCGGCGGGCCGTCCGCCCGCTGCCGCCCCGCCTCGGCATGTGGCCCGCCGCCACCGGCCTGCTCGCCTTCACCTGGCTGGAGCTGGCCTCCCCGCACCCGGCGTCCCGCGCCTCCCTCCTCGCCTTCCTGGCCGTCCACGCCGTCGTCCACCTCGCCTGCGCCGCCCGCTACGGCGAGCGCTGGTTCACGCACGCCGACCCCTTCGAGGCGTACTCCACCCTTCTGGCCCGGCTCTCGCCGTTCGGCCGCCGCGCCGACGGCCTGCTCGTCCTGCGCCACCCCCTCCACGGCCTCGACTCCACCCCGCCCGCCCCCGGCCTCGTCGCCACCGTCTGCGTCCTGCTCGGTTCCACCACCTACGACGGCATCCGCGACACCCCCGCCTGGATCACCACGCTCCAGACCTCACCCCTCGGCCGCACCGCCACAGCCACCCTCGGACTGTGCGCGGCCGTCGCCCTCGTCGCCACGCTCTACTGCCTCTGCGCCGGCGCCGTACGGCTCCTCTCCGGGCCGCTCGCCCACCCGCTGGGCGCCTTCGCCCACTCCCTCCTCCCCATCGCGCTCGGCTATCTCGTCGCCCACTACGCCACACTCCTCGTCACCGAAGGGCCGCGCACCGTCAGCATGGCGCTCGGCTACGACCATCCACCTCCGGCCGCTCCACCCCTGGGCCCCGGCGGGATAGCCGCGCTGCAGATCGGCGCTGTCGTCACCGGCCACGTCCTCGGCGTCGTCGCCGCGCACGACCGCGCCGTCCGCCTCTTCCCGCCGCACCGCGCCGTCATGGGGCAGCTCCCGCTGCTCGCGCTGATGATCGCGTACACCCTCGGCGGCATCGGCCTGCTCGTCGCGTGACGTCCGTCCCGGGCCGGGGCCCCACGGGGCATGATGGAGCCCGTGCCCCAGCCCAGCTCCCTCCGCCGCACCCCCGTGCAGCAGCGCAGCGCCGAGCGCCTGGCCCGGATCCTCGACGCGTGCGCCGAACTCCTCGACGAGACCGGTTACGAAGGCCTGAGCACCCGGGCCGTCGCCGTCCGCGCCGGCGTCCCGATCGGGTCCGTCTACCGCTTCTTCTCCAACAAGCGCGCGATGGCCGCCGCGCTCGCCCACCGCAACCTGGACCGTTACGCCGAGCGCGTCGCCGCCCGCCTCGCCGCGCTGCCCCGCCCGGGCGCGTACGCGGCCATCGACGCCGTGCTCGACGAGTACCTCGCCATGAAACGGACCGTCCCGGGCTTCGGGCTGGTCGACTTCGGCGTCCCGGCGCCCGTGGGAAGCCCGCGGGAGCCCCGGGATCCGGACGCCGCCGAGGCACCCGACGGCCCTGCGGGTGTCGAGGGCCCTGCCGGTGCCGACGCCCCCGGCGGCCGCGGTGCCTCCCCGGCCGCGGAGGCCGCCCGAGCCGCCGGGCCCACCGGGGCGCACCACGGTCACACCGGCGAGCAGCACCCCAACCACCGTGTCGCCGACCGGCTCTGCGACCTGCTCGCCACGCACCTCGGGCGCACCCCCGACACGGCGCTCCGCCGCAAGGTGCTCGTCGGCGTCGAGGCGACCGACGCGCTCCTCCAGCTCGCCTTCCGCACGCACCCCTCGGGCGACCCCGCGCTGGTCGCCGAGACCCGGGCCCTGCTCCACGCCTACCTCGCGCCCGTCCTCGCCTGACGCCCGCCGGCCCGCCCCCGCCCGCCGGCGCCACCGCGCCCCCGTATCACCGCACCCCGCGCACGGCATCGCCAGCATGCCTACCGGTCGGTATGCTCCCGGTATCCGTGCGCCACCGCCGCTGCCGCCGTCCCGGGAGGCCCCATGCCCACCGCCCTGCGCATCTGCCCGCTCTGCGAAGCCACCTGCGGGCTGACCCTCACCCTCGACGGCACCCGCGTCACCGGAGCCCGCGGCGACCGGGACGACGTGTTCAGCCAGGGGTTCATCTGCCCCAAGGGAGCCGCGTTCGGCGAGGTCGACGCCGATCCCGACCGGCTGCGCACCCCCCTCGTCCGCACGGACGGCGAGCTGCGGGAAGCGACCTGGGACGAGGCGTTCGACACCATCGCCCGCCGCCTGCCGCCGCTCGTCGAGCAGTACGGCCCGAACGCCCTCGGCGTCGTTCTCGGCAACCCCAACGTGCACACCATGGCCGGCGCCCTCTACCCGCCCGTGCTGCTCGGCGCCCTGCGCACCCGCAACCTCTTCACCGCCTCCACGCTCGACCAGATGCCCAAGCACGTCTCCAGCGGGCTGCTCTTCGGGGACGCGTTCGCCATCCCGGTCCCCGACCTGGACCGCACGGCCCACCTGCTGATGATCGGCGCCAACCCCCTGGAGTCCAACGGCAGTCTGTGCACCGCCCCCGACTTCCCCGGCAGGCTCAAGGAATTGCGTAAACGCGGCGGCACCCTTACCGTCGTCGACCCGCGCCGCACCCGCACGGCCCGCCTCGCCGACCGGCACGTGGCCATCCGCCCGGGTACGGACGCGCTGCTGCTGGCCGCCCTCGCCACCACGATCCTCGCCGAGGGCCTCACCGGTCTCGGGGCGCTCGCCGAACAGGTCGAGGGCCTCGCGGAGGCCGAGGAGGCGCTGCGGGAGTTCACCCCCGAGGCCGTCGCCGACGCCTGCGACGTGGACGCCGGCACCATCCGCACCCTCGCGCGCGAACTGGCCGCGGCGCCCTCGGCCGCCGTGTACGGGCGCATCGGCGGCAGCACGGTCGCCCACGGCACCCTCACCAACTGGCTCGTCGACGTCCTCAACATCCTCACCGGGAACCTCGACCGGCCCGGTGGCGCGCTCTTCCCGCTGTCCGCCACCGCCCTCGCACCGCGACCCGCCGGCCCCGGCAAGGGCTTCGCGCTGGGCCGCTGGGCCAGCCGGGTCTCCGGACACCCCGAGGCCAAGGGCGAACTGCCCCTGGCCGCGCTCGCCGAGGAGATCGAGACCCCCGGCGACGGCCGCATCCGCGCGCTCGTCGCCATCGCCGCCAACCCGGTCCTCTCCGCGCCGGACGGCGACCGCCTCGACCGGGCGCTGGCCGGGCTCGACTTCATGGTGAGCGTCGACCCGTACCTCAACGAGACCTCCCGCCACGCGGACGTGGTCCTGCCCCCGCCGCCGCCCTCCCAAAGCGCCCACTTCGACTTCGCGTTCAACGGCTTCGCCGTCCGCAACCAGGTGCGCTACACGCCCGCGGCCGTCCCCCTCGAACCCGGGCGCATGGACGAGTGCGAGATCCACGCCCGGCTGATCCTGGCCGCCACCGGTATGCACGGCGCGGACCCGGACACCGTCGACGCCATGGTCATCGGACGCACCCTGGCCAAGGCCGTCACCGAGCCCCACTCGCCCGCGTACGGCCAGGACCCCGAGCAGTACGCGGCCGGGCTCGGCGGACGCAGCGGCCCGGAGCGCCGCCTGGACCTGATGCTGCGCCTCGGCCCGTACGGCCTGACCCTCGACCGGCTCCTGGAGCACCCCCACGGCATCGACCTCGGCCCGCTGCAACCCCGCCTCCCGCAGGTGCTCAAGACCCGCAGCGGGCGCATCGAACTCCTTCCGGAACCGGTCGCCGCCGACCTGCCCCGGCTGCGCCGCGCGCTGGACGACGCCGGCACCGACGGCCTCGTCCTGGTGGGCCGCCGCCATCTGCGGTCCAACAACAGCTGGATGCACAACATCCGCGCGCTGGGCGGCGGTACCAACACCTGCACCCTCCAGGTCCACCCCGAGGACGCCGCCCGGCTCGGGCTGGCCGACGGCGCCCCGGCCCGGATCAAGGCCGACGGCGGGGAGCTGGAGGTCCCGGTGGAGGTCACCGACGCGGTGCGCAGGGGAGTGGTCAGCCTCCCGCACGGCTGGGGGCACGACCGGCCCGGTACGCGCATGGCGGTCGCCGCGGGACGGCCCGGCGTCAACGTCAACCAGCTCCTCGACGGGTCCCGGCTCGATCCGCTGTCGGGCACCGCCGTGCTCAACGGCTTCCCCGTCGACGTGTCACCCGTCCCGGCGACCCGCCCATGACCTGGGGTTTTGCTCGTATTGCTCACGCGCTGACATCTTGCTGACGGCTGAACGAGGCACCTAACGTCATCCGGGCCGCCGCTCCCCCGGTGGAGTTCAAGGGTGAACGTTAGGTGTCCTCCATGCTGACAATCCTCGGCTTCGCCATGATCGCGACCTTCCTGGTCCTGATCATGATGAAGAAGATGTCGCCGATCGCGGCGCTCGTCCTCATCCCCGCCCTCTTCTGCGTCGCCGTCGGACACGGCGCACGGCTCGGCGACTACGTCATCGAAGGCGTCGGCAACCTCGCGCCCACCGCCGCGATGCTGATGTTCGCCATCGTCTACTTCGGCGTGATGATCGACGTCGGGCTGTTCGACCCGATCGTCCGGGGCATCCTGCGCTTCTGCAAGGCCGACCCGATGCGGGTCGTGGTCGGTACGGCCGTGCTCGCCGCGATCGTGTCGCTCGACGGCGACGGCTCCACCACCTTCATGATCACCGTCTCGGCGATGTACCCGCTCTACAAGCGCCTGAAGATGAGCCTGGTGGTGATGACGGGCGTCGCCGCCACCGCCAACGGCGTCATGAACACCCTTCCCTGGGGCGGCCCCACCGCCCGCGCCGCCACCGCGCTGAAGCTGGACGCGGGGGACATCTTCGTCCCGATGATCCCCGCCCTCGGTGCCGGTCTCCTCTTCGTCCTCGCGCTCGCGTACGTGCTCGGCCGGCGCGAGCGCAAGCGGCTCGGCCACCTCACCCTGGACGAGGCCCTGGAGCCGCGCTCCGAGGCCGTGCTCGTCACGGCGGGCGCGCCGGGCGCCGCCGGCCGGCCCGGCGCCGCGGCCTCGGGCGCAGTCACCGGTACCGGTACCGGCACGGGCCCCGAGACCGGCACGGGCGGCGCCCCCGGCGGCCCGGAGACCGGCGGCGGTCCCCGGACGGACCACGGCGCGGAGAGCGGCGACGGCCCGGAGACCGGCGACGGCTTCCAGGGGC
The DNA here is from genome assembly GCF_044455245.1 of Streptomyces sp. NPDC051310. Lineage (NCBI taxonomy): Bacteria > Bacillati > Actinomycetota > Actinomycetes > Kitasatosporales > Streptomycetaceae > Streptomyces > Streptomyces sp. NPDC051310. The sequence goes on along the minus strand of NZ_JBITEO010000009.1, from coordinate 165,853 downwards.
TCGACCCGCACCGGCCGACCCTGCGCCCCCGGCTGTACTGGTTCAACGCGGCCCTCACGGTCACCCTCCTCGCCGCCATGATCATGGAGCTGCTGCCCATCCCGGTGCTCTTCCTGATCGGCGCGGCCCTCGCCCTGACGGTCAACTTCCCGCACATGCCGGACCAGAAGGCCCGTATCGCCGCCCACGCCGACAACGTCCTCAACGTCTCCGGCATGGTCTTCGCCGCCGCCGTCTTCACCGGAGTGCTGACCGGCACCGGCATGGTCAAGCACATGGCCGACTGGCTCGTGGGGGCCGTCCCCGAGGCCATGGGCCCGCACATGGCGCTCGTCACCGGCCTGCTGAGCCTGCCGCTGACCTACTTCATGTCCAACGACGGCTTCTACTTCGGCGTCCTGCCGGTCCTCGCCGAGGCCGGAGCCGCGCACGGCGTGTCCCCGCTGGAGATCGCCCGCGCCTCGCTGGTCGGCCAGGCGCTGCACATGTCCAGCCCGCTGGTGCCGGCCGTGTACGTCCTCGTCGGCATGGCGAAGGTCGAGTTCGGCGACCACACCCGCTTCACCGTGAAGTGGGCCGCGCTCACCTCGCTCGTGGTGCTCGGCGCCGGGATACTCCTCGGGATCATCTGACATGGGCAGGGGCTGACTGCTGCGCCTCGTCATCGCCTTCGGCTCCGCGCAGGGGGCGGTGTCGATGGCGCGGCCCGCCGTCTCGTACCGGGCCCTGTCCCTGGGAGCCGACGAACGGGCGATCGGCGTCATCGCGGGCGTGTACGCGCTGCTGCCGCTGTTCGCCGCCGTACCGCTGGGGCGTACGGGCAGGGGAGCGGCGGCCCGGCCCGGGCACGGCCCCCGACCCGGCGGCGCGCCGCAGGGCGCGCCAGCGGGCCTGACGGCGGGCGCCGGGCCCCGGGCGCCTGAGCGCCGCCGGGCGGTGCTCCCGGTCGGCGCGGCCCGTCCCGCCCCGCCCGGCGGTGCTCCCGGTCGGCGTGGCCCGTTCCGCCCGCCGGGTCCCGCGATCCGCGGCACGCCCGACGCCGGGGGCGACTCCGTCGTGGAGACGGACCGCCGGTGCAACGCCCTGCACCCCTGGGGCGAGGGCCGCCCCCGGGGCGGCGACCAGCTGACGACGGCCGGCTCCCGCCGTCCCGGTCGCCGACCGGTTCCGGCGCCGCCGTGGTGCCGTGTACGCCGCCCGGCAGTGGTGTGCGCGGCCGTCCCATGGCGCAGGCTCCAGTCGCCGGGTCGTCCCGGACGCACCTCAGGAGGCTGCCTTGCCGGAACACAAAGCCGTCAGTTCTTCGCCCGGGCCGTCGTCCCCGCCTGCTCGCGGCCCCGCGTCCCGTACGCGCAAGACCCCACCCGCACCCAGGTCCGCGGCCTCCGGGGCGTCCCCGGGGACAGCCCCGCCGCCGGCGCCGGGCCGGCTACGCGCCGGCACCCTCGGTACCGCCGACATCGCGTTCTTGGTCGTCTCCGCCGCCGCCCCGCTCACCGTCATGGCGGGCGTCGCGCCCATCGCCATCGTCCTGGGCGGCATCGGCGCCCCCGCCGCCTACCTCCTCGCCGGCATCACCCTCACCGTCTTCGCGGTCGGGTTCACCACCATGAGCCGCCACGTGCGCGGCGGCGGTGCCTTCTACGCCTACATCGCCCAGGGCCTCGGCACACCCGCCGGCATCGGCGCCGCCCTCCTCGCCGTGGTCGCCTACAACGGCATGGGCATCGGCCTGTACGGGCTGCTCGGCTCCGCCGGCGCCGACGCCGCGCTCGCCCTGTGGGGCGTCGACGTGCCCTGGCCGCCCCTCGCGCTCGCCGGCCTGCTCCTCGTCTGGTACGGCGGCCACCGCTCCATCGACTTCGGCGCCAAGGTACTCGGCGTCCTCCTCGTCGCCGAGACGGGCATCCTCGTCCTCCTCGCGGGCGGCGTGCTCCTCCGGGGCGGGGCCGACGGGCTGTCCGCGGCCTCACTCGCCCCCGGCAACGTGCTCGTCCCCGGCACCGCGGCCGTCCTGGCCTTCGCGTTCATCGCGTTCACCGGCTTCGAGTCCACGGTGATCTACCGGCGCGAGGCCCGTGACCCCGAGCGCACCATCCCGCGCGCCACCTGCATCGCCGTCTGCTTCCTCGCCGTGTTCTACGCGTTCGTCGTCTGGGCCGTGATCCAGGCCTTCGGCGACGCCCGGGTCGTCGCGGCCGCGGCGGACGACCCCGGCGGACTGTTCTTCTCCGCCATCACGACGTACGTGGGCGCCTGGGCGGCCCACCTGATGCACGTCTTCATCGTCACGAGCGTCATCGCCTCGCTGCTGGCCTTCCACAACGCGGTCAACCGCTACTGCCTCGCCCTCGCCGAGGAGGGCGTCCTGCCCGCCCGCCTCGCCGCAGTGCACCCGCGGTACGGCTCCCCGTACGTCGCCGGAGCCGCCCAGACGGCCCTGGGCCTGGTCGTGGTGCTCGCGTTCGCGCTCGCCGGGGCCGACCCGTACACCCAGCTCCTGCTGTGGGTGAACACCCCGGGCGGCATCGGGGTGATGGTGCTCCAGCTGCTCGCCTCGATCGCCGTCCCCTGCTACTTCCGGCGCGTGCCGCACACCGAGGGAGTGGTGCGCACGCTCGTCGCGCCCGTGACGGCGGCCGTGCTCCTCACCGCCGCGACCGGGCTCGTCGTGTCGAGGATCGACGCCTTCACCGGTGCCTCGGCCGCCGTGAACACCGTCCTGGTCGCCGTCGTGCCCGGAGTGTTCCTCCTCGGCGTGCTGCTCGCCCTCCGGCTGCGCCGCGGCCGGCCCGAGGTGTACACCCGGTTCGCCGTGGAACCCGCCCCTACCGCCCCCGGCCCCCACCCCGGCACCGAGCGGTGAGCCCGTCCGTGCCCGTAACCGGCAAGGCCCCGCGCGGAGCTGACGCGGGCGGATTCCCGGTGCCAGAGTGATCGCCATGCAGATCCTCGCCACCTCCCGCGCCCGCACCCGCCTCGCCGTCAGCGCGGCCGTCGCGCTCGTCGCCGTGGGGGCCCCGGCCGCCTACGCCGGCCTCGGCGCCGGCGACCGGGCCTCCGCGCCCGCCGCCCCGGCGATTCCCGCCCGCGGCAGCTCCTACGTCGAGACGCGCCTGTTCTTCGGGACCGAACGCCCCGACGGCGGCCCGGACGTCACCGACCAGCAGTTCACGGCCTTCATCGACCGCGAGGTCACCCCGCGCTTCCCCGAGGGCCTCACCGTCCAGGACGGGCGCGGGCAGTGGCGCGACGCGAGCGGCAGGATCGAGCGGGAGCGCTCCTACGAGCTGGTCCTGCTCTACCCCGCCGCCGAGGCGAAGGCCCGCGACCCGCACATCGAGCGGATCAGGGACGCCTACGAGCGCGCCTTCGGCCAGGAGTCCGTGCTGCGGCTGGACGAGCGGACCCTGGCCGACTTCTGATGTGATGCGGTCGGCCCCATAGCCTCTGGTGAAGGAAAACTATCGCCGCTAGTTTGGGCTGTGGACGACCGTGGAGCCAGGCCCGAAGGAGAGAAGCGGATGAAGGCGCACGACGGCATGTACATCGGCGGCGCATGGGTGCCCGCCGTCGGCGACGCCGGCACCATCGAGGTGGTGAACCCGGCGGACGAACAGGTCATCGCCCGCGTCCCGGCAGGTTCGGCCGAGGACGTGGACGCCGCCGTACGGGCCGCCCGCGCGGCCTTCCCGGCCTGGGCCGCCACGGCCCCCGCCCAGCGCGCGGCCCGGCTCGCCGCCCTGCGCGACGCACTCGCGGCACGCAAGGACGAGATCGCCGCGACGGTCACGGCGGAGCTCGGCGCCCCGCCGGCGCTGGCGCAGAACGTGCACGTGGGCCTGCCCGTCGCGGTCGCCGGCACGTACGCCGACCTGGCCGCCTCGTACGCCTTCGAGGAGAAGGTCGGCAACTCCACCGTGCTGCTCGAACCGGTCGGTGTCGTCGGCGCCATCACCCCCTGGAACTACCCGCTGCACCAGATCGTCGCCAAGGTGGCGCCCGCGCTGGCGGCCGGCTGCACGGTCGTCCTCAAGCCCGCCGAGGACACCCCGCTGACCGCGCAGCTGTTCGCCGAGGCCGCGCACGACGCCGGGCTGCCCGCCGGGGTGTTCAATCTGGTGACGGGTCTCGGCCCGGTGGCGGGCCAGGCGCTCGCCGAGCACGACGGCGTGGACCTCGTGTCCTTCACCGGCTCGACGGCCGTCGGCCGGAAGATCGGCGCCATCGCCGGCGCCGCGGTCAAGCGGGTCGCGCTGGAGCTCGGCGGCAAGTCCGCCAACGTCATCCTGCCGAGCGCCGACCTCGCCAAGGCCGTGAACGTCGGCATCGCCAACGTCATGTCCAACTCCGGCCAGACGTGCAGCGCCTGGACCCGGATGCTGGTCCACCGCGACCGCTACGACGAGGCCGTCGCCCTCGCGGCCCAGGCCGTCGAGAAGTACGTCCCCGGCGAGCGCGTCGGCCCGCTCGTCAACGCCAGGCAGCAGGAGCGCGTGCGCGGCTACATCGAGCAGGGCGTCGCCGAAGGCGCGCGGATCGTCGCCGGCGGCCCGGACGTACCGCTCGACAAGGGGTTCTACGTCCGGCCGACCGTCTTCGCGGACGTCACCCCGGAGATGACCATCGCCCAGGAGGAGATTTTCGGCCCCGTCGTGTCGATCCTGCGGTACGAGGACGAGGACGACGCCCTGCGGATCGCCAACGGCACGGTGTACGGCCTGGCCGGGGCGGTGTGGGCCGGCGACGAAGCGGAGGCCGTCGCCTTCGCGCGGCGCATGGAGACGGGCCAGGTCGACATCAACGGCGGCCGGTTCAACCCGCGGGCGCCGTTCGGCGGTTACAAGCAGTCGGGCGTCGGGCGCGAGCTCGGGGCGCACGGCCTCGTCGAGTACCTCCAGACGAAGTCCCTCCAGTTCTGAGCGGCCCCCCGCCGGCCGCCCCGGCCGGCGGATCCGCGTCCGCCGTCCAGAGCGCGCTCAAGCCGACAGCCGTCCCGAGCCCGCCCCAGCCGCCGCCGTCCCGAGCCCGTCGTCCCGAGCCCGTCGTCCCGAGCCGAGAAGGAATCCGATCGTGGTCCGCGCCGCCGTCCTGCCCGCCGTAGGTGCTCCGCTGGAGATCACCGGCATAGAACTGCCCGAGCCCGGCCCCGGCCAGGTGAGGGTCCGCCTCGCCGCAGCCGGTGTCTGCCACTCCGACCTGTCCCTGGCCAACGGCACCATGAGGGTGCCCGTGCCCGCCGTCCTCGGCCATGAGGGCGCCGGCACCGTCGTCGCCGTCGGCGAGGGCGTGACGCATGTCGCCGCCGGAGACGGCGTCGTCCTCAACTGGGCGCCGTCCTGCGGCTCCTGCCACCCCTGCTCGCTCGGCGAGGTCTGGCTGTGCGCCGACGCCCTCACCGGCGCGGGCGACGTACACGCCGTCACCGAGGACGGCACCCGGCTCCACCCCGGCCTCAACGTCGCCGCGTTCGCCGAGGAGACCGTCGTCGCGGCCAACTGCGTACTGCCCGCGCCGGACGGCGTCCCGCTCACCGACGCCGCGCTGCTCGGCTGCGCCGTCCTCACCGGCTGGGGCGCCGTCCACCACTCCGCCCGGGTCCGGGCGGGCGAGTCGGTCGTCGTGTTCGGCGTCGGCGGGGTGGGACTGGCCACCCTCCAGGCCGCCCGGATCGCGGGCGCCGGGCCCGTGATCGCCGTCGACGTGTCGCCCGCGAAGGAGGAGCTGGCCCGCCGGGCCGGCGCCACCGAGTACGTCGTCGCGTCCGACACCACCGCCAAGGAGATCCGCCGGCTCACCGGGGGGCACGGCGCCGACGTGGCGGTCGAGTGCGTCGGCCGCGCCGCCACCATCCGTGCCGCCTGGGACTCCACCCGGCGGGGCGGCCGCACCACCGTCGTCGGCATCGGCGGCAAGGACCAGCGGGTCACCTTCAACGCCCTGGAGATCTTCCACTGGGGCCGCACCCTCTCCGGCTGCGTCTACGGCAATTCCCGCCCCGCCGAGGACCTGCCCGTCCTCGCCGAACACATCAGGGCCGGCCGCCTGGACCTCGGAGCCCTGGTGACCGAGCGGATCGCGCTGGACGGCATCCCCGGCGCCTTCGAGAACATGATCGCGGGCAAGGGCGGCCGCGCCCTGGTCGTCTTCTAGCCCCCGTGACCCCGCACACCCCGGCCGTCCCCAGCGGTCGGGGTCTTCGTGCTGCCCGCACACCGGGCAGCCGCCGGGTCCGGGGCCGTGGACCGGGCCGCCTCCGGCTCCGGGGCCCGTACCGGGCGGGGTGCCGGCGGGAGCGACGGTGTGCCGCGGTGGGGTGCCGAGCCGACGCGGAAACGTGTCCGTCCGAACCGTTGACCGACATACCAGCCGGTCGGTACGGTCCCCGTCCATCAAGGCGCCGCCCCCCGTTCTCCGTCCCCCCGCTCGTCCCCGCACCCTTCGGAGCGTGCACCGCATGGACACGGCACCCTCTTCCGCTCCCGCCTCCTCCGCGCCCACCGACCGCCGCCGGCGGAAAGTGGCGACCGCCGCCGCGCTCGCCTCGGCCGTCGAGTGGTACGACTACTTCGTCTTCGGCATCGCCGCCGCCCTCGTGCTCGGCGACCTCTACTTCCCGGCCGGCAGCGCGTCGGCCGGGGTCCTCGCCGCCTTCGCCACCTTCGCCGTCGGCTTCCTCGCCCGCCCCGTGGGCGGCGTCATCGCCGGCCAGCTCGGCGACCGGCGCGGCCGCAAGCCCATGCTGGTCCTGGCGCTGACCCTCATGGGCATCGCCACCGTCGGCATCGGCCTGCTCCCCACGTACGACACGATCGGCATCGCCGCCCCGCTGCTGCTCGTCCTCCTGCGCGTCCTGCAGGGCGTCGCCGTCGGCGCCCAGTGGGGCGGGGCCATGCTGATGGCCACGGAGTACGCCCCCGAGGGCAAGCGCGGCCTGTACGGCAGCCTCGTCCAGCTCGGCGTGCCGATCGGCGTGGTCACCGCCAACACGGTCTTCCTGCTGGCCGGTGCGTTCACCAGCGACGCCGCGTTCGCCGCGTGGGGCTGGCGGGTGCCGTTCCTCGTCGGCTTCCTGGTCCTCGGCCTCGCGTGGTACATCCACACCCGCGTGGAGGAGACCCCCGCCTTCCGCGAGGCGGAACGGGCCCTGGCGGAGCAGGAGAAGAGCGAGTCCCGCTCCCCGCTGCGGACGATCCTCCGCCACCACCTGGGCACCGTGCTGCTGGCGGGCGGCTCGTTCGCCGTCAACACCGCGACGTTCTACATCATCATCACCGGCGTGCTGGACTACGCCACCCGGGAGCTGGACATGAAGCGCAGCGCGGTCCTGACCGTGTCCCTGTGCGTCAGCCTCACCCAGCTCGTGCTGATACCGGCCGCGGCGGCCCTGTCCGACCGCATCGGACGCCTGCGCATCTACGCGCTGGGCGCGGTCGGACTGCTCGTGTGGGCGGTGCCGATGTTCCTGCTCATCGACACCGCCTCGCTGCTGTGGCTCGCCGTCGGCACGTTCGTCACGAGCTGCTTCCTCAGCATCATGTACGGGCCGCAGGCGGCGCTGTTCGCCGAACTGTTCACGGCGGAGATGCGCTACACCGGAGCCTCGCTCGGCTACCAGATCGCCGCGGTGCTGGGCGGCGGCCTGGCGCCCTTCGTGATGGTGCTGCTCCTGGAGGCCACCGGTACGTCGATGGCCGTCTCCGCCTACATCATCGTCCTCGCCGCCGTCGCGCTGGTCTCCATCAGGATCCTCGCTTCGCGGGCGGCCTCCCGCTGACGGCGTCCGCGCTCCCGGCCCCGCTCCGCACCGGCGGCCGGGAGCGCGACACCGCCACTCCGGCCAGGCACAGGGCACCGCCGGCCAGGGTCGGCAGGCCCGGCAGCTCGCCCAGGAACAGCCACGACATCAGCACCACCAGCGCGGGCACCGCGTACGTGGTGGCCCCCATCCGCCCCGCCGTCGTACGGGCCAGGGCGTACGCCCACGTCGTGAACGCCAGCGCCGTCGGGAAGACGCCGAGGTACACCATGGTGAGCGTCGCCGCCAGCGGTGCGCGGGCCGCCTCGTGCGCCAGTTGCCCGGCGAACGGCAGGCACAGCACCGTGCCGGCCAGGCATCCGAACGCCGTCACCTGGAGCGCGCTCGCGTGCGCGAGCGCGGGCTTCTGGCCCACGACCCCCGCGGCGTACCCGGCCGCCGCCAGGAGGCACAGCAGCACCCCCAGCACCGAGGTGCGGCCCTCGCCGTCCGCGCTCGACAGGGACGCGCCCACCGCGACCGCGCCCGCGAACGACACCGCCATACCCGCCAGCAGGCGCGGCGGCAGCGCCTCGCCCAGCACCCGGGCGCCGAGCAGGGCGACCAGGACGGGCCCGACGTTCACGATCATCGCGGCGGTACCCGCGTCGACCTCCTGCTCGCCCCAGTTGAGCACCACCATGTAGACGCCGAACCAGAGCAGCCCGGACACCGCGATCCCGGGCCAGGCAGCCCGCGGCGGCAGCCCCTCGCGGCGCAGCAGCAGGACGCAGCCCAGGGCGAGGGAGCCGGCCAGCAGCCGGCCGAGGGCCAGCGGGCCGGGGGAGTAGGCGGTGCCGGCGCTGCGGATCGCCACGAAGGCGGAGGCCCACAGCACGACGGAGACGGCGGCCGCGGCGAGGGGGAGGAACCGGGGGCGGGAAGAGGTCATGCGCCGACCGTACGGGCGGGACGGTTCGGCGCTCACCGCAACGTCATGCGGGGGCGCGACGGCCCGGCGTTCACCGCACGGTCACGGGCGGGTGCGACGGCCCGGTCGGCTCACCGCAACGTCATGTGCGGGTGCGACGGCCCGGTCGGCTCACCGCAACGTCATGTGCGGGTGCGACGGCCCGGTCGGCTCACCGCACGATCGTGCGCGGGCACGACAGCCGGCGATCACCGCACCGTCGCGGGCTCGATGCCGAGCAGCGCGTGCAGCGCCCGTTCGCCGTCCGCCGTCACCTTCACGGCGCGCTGCGAGCCGATGCGTACGCACCAGCCCTCGGCCAGCGTGTGCCGGCACAGGGCGGCCCCCGCGACCCCGGCGAGGTGCGGCTTCCGCTCGGTCCAGTCCAGGCAGCCGCGGGCCATCGGCCGCCGTCCCGCCCGCGCCAGTTCGATGCCCAGCGCGCCGAACCAGCGCACGCCGTCGTCCGTGAGCGCGAACCCGGTGTCCTGCCGCAGCAGTCCGCGGGCGGTCATCGCGTCCGTGACGGCGATCCCGAGCCTCCCGGCGAGGTGGTCGTAGCAGGTGCGCCCGCGCGCCATGGCGCTGCCCGCGCTCGCCGCCCGCAGCGACCGCGGCGGCTCGCCGGCCCGTCCCGGGGCGGCGTGGGCGGCCAGGTCCTCCACGAGGTGCGCGACCCGCTCGTCGGCCAGCCGCACGTACCGGTGGCGCCCCTGCCGCTCCTCCGCCAGCACCCCGCCCGCGACGAGCCGCCCCAGGTGCTCGCTCGCCGTGGACGCCGCCACGCCCGCGTGCCGGGCGAGTTCGCCCGCCGTCCAGGCCCGCCCGTCGAGCAGCGCCAGGCAGAAGGCGGCACGGGTTTCGTCGGCGAACAGCGCGGCCAGCGCGGCGAGGTCTCGGGGAGCCATGCCCCCCAGCATGGCGCACCCGCTGTTCGGCACCGGCCGAACCGTCGCCGCCGCCGGGTGCGCCCTCAAGGAGCCGGTACGCCGTCCGGGTCCCCGGCCGGCGGTCCCTAGGGGGTTTCCGCCGGGGGCTGCCGCGCCGCCCATGCGCCCCGTACGCCGGACTCGTACTGCATGGCCAGTCCGTCGAGGAGGGCCCGCAGCCCCGTCTCGAAGGCGCCCTCGTCGACCTCTTCCTGACGCTCGGCCAGCAGGTGGGCCTGGCCCAGGTGCGGGTAGTCGGCCGGGTCGTAGGCCGCCTCGTCGTCGACGAAGCCGCGGGCGAACGAGCCGAGCGCCGAGCCGGTGATGAAGTAGCGCATCAGCGCGCCGATGCGGGTGGCCTGGGCCGGGGGCCAGCCGGCGCGGACCATCGCGCCGAACACCGCGTCGGCGACGCGCAGTCCCGCCGGGCGGCGGCCGGGGCCGCGGGCGAGGACCGGGACGACGTTCGGGTGGTCGGTGAGCGCGGCCCGGTACGACAGGGCCCAGTCGTGCAGCGCGGTACGCCAGTCGCGGCCGTCGCCCTCGTCGAACATCGACAGATCGACCTGGGCGCTGACCGCGTCGGCGACCGCGTCCAGGATCTCGTCCTTGGTGCGGAAGTGGTTGTAGAGGGAAGGGCCGCTGACCCCCAGCTCGGCGGCGAGGCGGCGCGTCGACACCGCGTCCAGCCCTTCCGCGTCCACGAGCGCCGCCGCCGTGGCGACGATGCGGTCTCGGCTGAGGAGGGGCTTGCGCGGTCGGGCCATGCGGCACATAGTAGGGCCTGCCGAAGAGAAACTAGCAGTGATAGTTAAAGGGTGGGTGCCGCACCATGAACCTGGAGCTGAGCGAGGAGCAGACGGCCGTACGGCAGCTCGCCGAGGACTTCGTCCGGCGCGAGATCGCCCCGCACGCCGCCGCCTGGGACCGCGCCGAGAGCGTCGACAGGTCGATCGTGAAGAAGCTCGGCGAGGTCGGCTTCCTCGGCCTGACCATCCCCGAGGAGTACGGCGGCTCCGGCGGCGACCACCTCGCGTACTGCCTGGTCACCGAGGAACTCGGCCGGGGCGACTCCTCGGTGCGCGGCATCGTCTCCGTCTCGCTCGGCCTGGTCGCCAAGACCGTCGCGGCCTGGGGCGACGAGGAGCAGAAGCGGCACTGGCTCCCCCGCCTCACCGCCGGGGACGCCCTCGGCTGCTTCGGCCTCACCGAGCCCGGCACCGGTTCGGACGCCGGGAACCTCGCCACGCGCGCGGTGCGCGACGGCGACGACTACGTCATCAACGGCACCAAGATGTTCATCACCAACGGCACCTGGGCCGATGTGGTGCTGCTCTTCGCCCGCACCGGCGACGCGCCGGGCCACCGCGGGGTCTCCGCCTTCCTGGTGCCCGCCGGCACCCCGGGCCTGACGCGCCGCGCCCTCCACGGCAAGCTCGGGCTGCGCGGCCAGGCCACCGCCGAACTGGTCCTGGAGGACGTCCGGGTGCCCGCCTCCGCGCTCCTGGGCCCGGAGGGCAAGGGCTTCTCCATCGCCATGTCCGCGCTCGCCAAGGGCCGCATGTCGGTCGCGGCGGGGTGCGTCGGCATCGCCCAGGCCGCGCTGGACGCGGCCGTGCGGTACGCGGGCGAGCGCGAGCAGTTCGGCAAGCCGATCGCCTCGTACCAGCTCGTCCAGGAACTGATCAGCGACATATCCGTCGACGTGGACGCGGCGCGGCTGCTGACGTGGCGGGTCGCCGACCTCGTCGACCGCGGGCAGGAGTTCGCCACCGCCGCCTCCACGGCGAAGCTGTACGCCTCCGAGGCCGCCGTGCGCGCCGCCAACAACGCGCTCCAGGTCTTCGGCGGGTACGGCTACATCGACGAGTACCCGGTGGGCAAACTGCTGCGCGACGCGCGCGTGATGACCCTCTACGAAGGCACCAGCCAGATCCAGAAGCTCATCATCGGCCGCGCGCTCACGGGCGTCTCGGCGTTCTGAGCCCCCTCCCGGCCCCGCGGGCCCTCTCTGAGTACGCGTCTGAGTACCGGGACGGATGTGGCCCGCGCCACAGGCGCCGCATCCTGGCCGGCATGAGTGACACACCGGTCAAGCAGCAGAACACGGCCGCCTACTACGGCCAGGCCGTCGCGTCCTTCGCCATCGCGCTGGGCGCGGTCGCCCTGGGCATCTTCAACCTGGAGACGGACGCGTGGGTGCGCGCCTTCCTGGGCATCGCGGTCCTGTACCTCACGACCTCCGCCTTCACGCTCGCCAAGGTCGTCCGCGACCGGCAGGAGGCCGGGCAGATCGTCAGCCGGGTCGACCAGGCCCGGCTGGAGAAGCTCCTCGCCGAGCACGACCCGTTCCAGAAGGTCTGAGGCGTGCCCCTAAGCGCTTGCTCACCGTCGGGGTATGGTGTTCGTCCTGTGGTCGGCGGAAGGGGCGAACGATGAGTACGGCGGAGGAGACGGCCGGCGGCGAGGACACGCCGTGGGACGAGGTGACCCCCGACGCGGCCCGGCGCCTGCTGGTCGCCGCCGTCGAGGCCTTCGCCGAGCGCGGCTACCACGCCACCACGACCCGTGACATCGCGGGCCGTGCCGGGATGAGCCCCGCGGCGCTCTACATCCACTACAAGACCAAGGAAGAGCTGCTCCACCGGATCAGCCGCATCGGCCACGACAAGGCCCTGGCCATACTGGAGGCCGCGGCGAACGGCCCCGGCACCGCCGCCGAGCGGCTCGCCGACGCCGTGCGTTCCTTCGTCCGGTGGCACGCCGGGCGGCGCACCACCGCGCGCGTCGTCCAGTACGAGCTGGACTCGCTCAGCGAGGAGCACCGCGAGGAGATCTTCGGGCTGCGCCGCAGGAGCGACGCGGCCGTGCGGCGCATCATCAACGAGGGCGTCGCGGCGGGCGAGTTCGACGTGCCGGACGTGTCCGGCACCACGCTGGCCGTGCTCTCGCTCTGCATCGACGTCGCCCGCTGGTTCAACACCGAAGGCCGCCGGACGCCCGACGAGGTCGGCGCGCTGTACGCCGACCTCGTGCTGCGCATGGTGGGCGCCCGGGTCTGAGCCCCGGCGCCGGACGCGAGGGCCCGGCGCGGCGGCCCCGGCGGGATCAGAAGTAGTAGCGCGACACCGACTCGGCGACGCACGCCGGCTTCTCGCCGCCCTCGCGCTCCACCGTCACCACGGCGGTCACCTGGACGCCGCCGCCCGCGTCCTCGACCCCCTTGAGCACCGCGGTCGCGCGCAGGCGCGAGCCGACCGGCACGGGGGAGGGGAACCGGACCTTGTTCGTCCCGTAGTTCACGCCCATCCTCATGCCCTCGACCCTCATGATCTGCGGCACGAACAGGGGCAGCAGCGACAGCGTGAGGTAGCCGTGCGCGATGGTCGCCTTGAACGGTCCCGTGGCGGCCCGCTCCGGGTCCACGTGGATCCACTGGTGGTCGCCCGTGGCTTCGGCGAACAGGTCGATCCGCTTCTGGTCCACCTCCAGCCAGTCGCTGTGGCCCAGCTGCTCGCCGACCGCGGCGCGCAGTTCCTCGGCGGATGTGAAGACCCTCGGCTCTGCCATGTCCCAGCTCCCTGCATCCTGATGTCTAAGCGCTTGCTCAGCATGCTGGGCGGGGGCCCTCCTGTCAACGGACGGCGGCAGCGCGCCCAGTAGGGTCGGGCGGGTGCCGAAGATTCCAGAGAAGATCCACGAGCTCACGGTCGGCCAGCTGTCCGCGCGCAGCGGCGCTGCCGTGTCGGCCCTGCACTTCTACGAGTCCAAGGGCCTGATCAGCAGCCGGCGCACCAGCGGGAACCAGCGCCGGTACGGAAGGGACGCGCTGCGCCGGGTCGCCTTCGTCCGCGCGGCGCAGCGCGTCGGCATCCCGCTCGCGACCGTCCGCGAGGCGCTCGCGGAGCTGCCGGAGGAGCGCACGCCCACCCGTGAGGACTGGGCGCGCCTGTCCGCGGCGTGGCGCTCGGAACTCGACGAGCGGATCAAGCAGTTGAACCGGCTGCGCGACCACCTCACCGACTGCATCGGATGCGGGTGCCTGTCGCTGGAGACGTGCGTGCTGTCCAACCCCGACGACGTCTTCGGCGAGCGCATGGCGGGCTCCCGCCTCATGCCCGAGCGCTGCCGCCCGGAGGAGGGCGAGGTTCAGGACGGCTCGGACATGCCGGGCCGGCCGAAGAGCAGGTCGTAGCCCGGGGGCAGCTGGAGCAGGACCCGGCGCATCAGGTCCTCGTCCGCCGAGTCGGCCACGACGCTCAGCACGGCGCCGATGTCCCACTGGGCGGTCTCCTCGGTGGCGCCCTCGATCCACGCGGCGGTGGCGCGTACGAAGCGCTCCGGGCTGAGGGGCTCCGCCGCGGTCAGCGGGTTGAGCAGCACCAGGGCGCAGGTCTCCGGCAGCCCGGCGGCCAGCTCGGCCCGCTCGTTGCCGACGAGATGGGCGCCCAGCAGGGCGAGGATGACGCGGGCGGCCCGGTCGGCCTCCCGCCGTGACGGGTATTCGCCACGCTCCTGCACCGCGGCCAGGAACGTGTCCCACTGCATGCGCATCGTTCTCCCCGAGCCTTTCGACCGGCGGATGTGAGCGGGTGCGGCGCACGGGGGGCGGGGCGGCAGGGCCCCGCCCCCGTGCCGTGCGGCGGCGGGCGGTCAGCCGCTGATCTGCCTGCGGTCGCTGCCGCCGCTGATGGTGATCCTGCGCGGCTTCGCCTGCTCGGCGACCGGGATCCGCAGCGTGAGGACACCCATGTCGTAGGCGGCCTCGATGCGCTCGGTGTCCAGGGTCTCGCCGAGGAACAGCTGACGGCTGAACGTGCCGGCCGGCCGCTCCGCGATCACCATCTCGGCGCCCTCCGCGGGAGTCGTGCGGCGCTCGGCCCGGACCGTGAGCACATTCCGCTCGACGTCCAGGTCGATGCTCTCCGGCGTGACGCCGGGGAGGTCGAGCTGCACGACGAAGGTGTCCCCTTCGCGGAAGGCGTCCATCGGCATGGCCGCCGGGTGCGCGCTTGTCCCCAGCAGGCGCTCGGTGAGCCGGTCGAGCTCACGGAAGGGGTCGGTACGCATCAGCATCATCGGTCCCTCCTCTGTGTTCCGCTGTTCTTGATGGTGCTGACCGTTGCTCTTCTTCTATAACTCCGCCGGGCCCAAGTTGACAAGAGGAGACTCAATAAACCTCACTCGTATTCGGTGCCGCCCTTGCGCGTCAGGTAGGCGGGGCTCACGGCCTTCGCGATCGCGCGCCCGCCCGTCACCGGGCTGTACCGCTCCGTCGCCGACCGGATCACCACGCCTTCGCGCAGGTGCAGCCCCCGCCCGGAGACCGTCTCCCGCCCGCTCGCCAGCTCCAGCACCGTCGCGATGTCGTACGGCCCCGCGTACAGGCGCGGCACCAGCGGGAGCTCCTCGCCGAGCACCTCCGCCGCGTCCAGCCAGCGGACCCGGCCGTCGATCTCGGCCGACACGTCGAAGACGGCGTACCCCAGCTCCTCGCTGCGGCCGTTGGCGCCGTACGCCAGGTCCTGGACCCCCGCGCCGTACACCTCGCCGAAGATCCCGACCCGGGTGGCGCCCAGCCGCGCGGCGAGGCGCGCGGCGGCCTCCGGTACGCCATGGGCACGGACGGCCCGCCAGTACAGGTTGCGGGGATCCTCCTTGAGCGCCATGTTCTTCGCGCCGAAGCCCTTCGACGAGACGTGCACCCGCCCCTCGTCGGTGAGGTGGGTCAGCAGGCAGGCGGTGCCGTGCACCTTCTCCGTCAGCACCACCGGCTCGCCCGGCTCGAAGATCCCCGGATACCGCTGGACGTTCTCGATGTCGACCCACGGCAGCAGGCCGGGCGCCGGCTCCACGTCGCCGCTCATCGTCGTCGGCACCGGCGGCACCCACTTGGTGATGCCGAGCAGCTCGGCGAAGTCCGTCCCCTCCGCGGCGGCCCGCACCAGGTCCACCCCGGCCAAGGCGCGCGGCCGGCACACGATGCCCTGCGACAGCTCGCCGCGCAGCCGCACCGCCTTGACCCGGTCGGACGCCCTGCCCGCCAGGCGCCCGGTCAGCCCCAGCTCCTCCACGAGCGCCGGCGGCAGGACGGCCTGCTCGGGGATGTACACGGCGGCGTCGCCGCTGCGGTAGGCGCCCTTGGCGACGACGGCCCGGTACAGACCCACCTGGGCCAGTTCCAGGGCGTCGGCGTCGGGATGGTCGTGGACGGTCAGCAGTTCGGCGGTGACGCGCAGCGTCGACATGGCGGTGGCTCCCTCAGGGCGGGCTTGTCATCGGCCCCACTCTCGCGGGCCGGAATCCGCTGGCCCACCGCTTTTCGCCCTTGGTAGCGTCGTTCCCTTCGCCGGGCACCGGGCGGCGGCAGCCCCGGACCGGGCTCCCGTCAGGAGCTGGACCCGAGGCCCGAAAGCGCCGCCACGAGCTGCGCGTTGGACCGTGCGGGCCGGCCGTCCGGCAGGTACAGCGTGTCCTCCAGGCCGATCCGGGTGTCCAGGCCCAGCCGTACCGCCAGCCGCGCGACGGGCCACGCGCCGCCGTCCTCTCCGTGCAGCAGCACCGGTACGCCCCCGGCGTCCCCGAGCTGCGCCAGCAGGGTCCGGGCGGTCGCCTCCGCGGTCGAGGGGCCGGGGTCCGTCACCTCGGCCAGCACGCGCGTCACCCGGGACGCCAGCGGCGAGGCCAGGAAGCGGCGCGCGCCGTCCGTGCCCGACCACACGCCCGCCTCCACACCCACCCCGCGCTCCAGCAGCGCCGCCGCGACCTCCTCGGCACCCGGCTCGTGCCAGTTGACCGAGGCGTGATCGGGCAGCACCGTCCACGACCGCACCCGCTCCGCACGGCGTGCCGGATCGGGTTCGGCCCACGCCCCGGTGGTCACCCCGACCGGAACCGCCACCGCGTCCCGCAGCGCCGTGAGGACGGCGGCCACGGCACGGGGCGACAGCGTGTCGTCCCCGCACGGCGTCCTGGGGTGCACGTGCACATCCGCCGCCCCTGCCGCCACCGCCCGGGCGGCGGACCCTGCCAGGGCGTCCGGGGACAGGGGTACGGCGGCGGATTCGCCCGGTCCGCGGCGGCCGTTGAGACAGACCTGGATCACGCCCCGATACTCCCCTCCGGCACCGGCACCGGCACCGGCAACGGCACGCGCATGGGCGGCGGAACCGGCGCCGGGGACGTGCCGACGTCGTCGCCCGCCCCCGCGCCCCGTACCCCCGTCACCGCGTGCCCCGTCACGCCACCGACACGAGTTCCCTGCGCGGCTGCAGCCGGATCCGCCGCTTGGCCGCCGCCAGGGCGTCGGGGGACAGCACGGCCTGCGGCACGACGATCCCGCAGTCCGTGCAGACCGGCCCGAACCACGGCTCCCCGTTCAGCTCGGGCCGCCACACGATGCCGTCCCCGGCGCAGACCGGACAGGTGTGCCCGGGCGCCGACTCCAGCGCGGTGATCAACCGCCGCAGAGCCTCGGCCAGCGGCAGCGTCGGGTGCAGCGACGGGTCGTCGCAGCGGGCGATGCCGTTGCCGCCCCAGGTGCGCCGGTGCCAGTCGTCGATCCAGCCGGGCCGGCGCAGCCCGTCGTGCTTCTCGCGCTTGCGGCGCTCCGCGAACTCCTCCTCGTACGCGAGCCAGACGCTGCGCGCCTCCTCCACCTCGTCGAGCGCGGCCACCAGCCGCGCCGGATCCGGCTCCCGGTCCTCGGGCCCGAACCTGTGCCTCGTGCACAGGTGGTCCCAGGTAGCCCGGTGCCCGTAAGGGGCGAACCGCTCCAGGCACTTGCGCAGCGAATACCGCCGCAGGGCCAGGTCGCACCCCGGATCACGTACCTGTCTGGCAAGACTTCGGAAACCGGCCATCGCACTGCCACCTCCGTCGCTGGTACTTCGGCGTCGATGAATGGACGTACGAGTGCCCGTTTCGGCTCCATCGAAAAACGGAGGGGACCCCTCATCGGTGGATCTGGCGTGAAATGTCGCTGGGACGGTCTCCCTGACGACTCCTCAGGGTGAGGGCCACTCAGCTCGTTGACGCTCGACGGCGGCGGCCCCGCCTGCGGCGGCGCGCCCCCGGGACGAGCTCCTCGTGCCGGCGCGCGGAAGTCCGAGAACCGTCACCGGCGTTGTGGCCCCTGCGCGCCGCCCGCCGTGACGCCGGCGCCCGGCCCCGGGGTTCACCGCCCGATCCGGCCGGCAGTGAGCACCACGCGCGCGAGCTCCGGGTGGCAGATGTCGCTGTGCGCTCCCGCCGGGGGCCCGCCGCGCCGCACCACCGACGCCGCGTCGACGTTCACGCACCCGGAGCGGGGCAGCCCGCGTGACAGGGCCGCGTCCAGGGACAGATCGGGCGTGCCGTCCACCGCCTGGATGCCGTCGAAGCCCATCGCGCACCACCGCCCGTCCCCGCGGAGCACGCCCCGGTCGTCACCGGCCGCCCGGGACGCGAGGGGGTAGATCACCGACAGCGCGGTGTCGTGACGCGAATAACAGGCCACCACCGGACCGTCGACCCGCCGGTGCATCCCCTCCAGCGCGCCACCGCCACGCAGCCCGTGCGGCAGCCGCGACGCGAACGCGTAGTGGGAGAACGCGCCCTGCAGCAGCGTCACCGACGCCACGTTCCGCACCCCGCCGGGCAGACCGCGCAACGCGAACGCCACCAGCCGCGCCCCCTGGCTGTGCCCGACCAGATGGACCCGGACGCCGGGCGACGACCGCGCCAGCCCGCCCAGCAACGGGCCGAGCCCCCGCTCGCCGACGACGCCCGAACGCCGCTTCATCGCCCAGTACGCGGCCTGCCGCAGCACCTCCTTGGCGCCCTTCCACAGCCGTTTGAATCCGCCGCCGATGAAGAGCGGCTGGCGCGCCCCGTCCAGGGCGGCGGTGAAGTCGGCGCACACCGAGACCACGTCCTCCCGCAGGAAGGCCGGCGGCCCCTCGTCCCCCAGGTCCCCCACGAAGGCGGGAGCCCCTTCCTCCTGCGCCACCAGCCGGCGCACCAGCTCGCCGAACTCGTCGAACGCCGCCCGCCGCTCGGGCTGCTCGCCCAGCAGGGCGGCGATCCGTGCCACCTCCGCCTCCCGGCCGGGGAAGACCTCGACCAGCCCGCGCCGCGTCTCCTCCTCCAGCTCCGGGCCCGCCGGCGGCGCCGGCAGCACCCCCCGGCCGAAGTCGGGGACCGGCTCGTCGGCGAACCGCAGCGACGGCCAGACGATGCCCGCGTACCCCAGCCGCACCCCCGGCGAGCCGTTCACCAGCGCGGGGAACGGTTCGAAGAAGCGCGCGTACAGCCGTGCCGACACGGCACGCGAACTGTTCCACCCGTGGGCGAACATCACCAGATCGGTGACGTCCAGCCGCAGGAGCGCGTCCCGTTGCGCGCCGTCCGCGTCGCCGTCCTTGTCGAAGGTGATCTCCTGGTACGGCCTGACACCCATCCCGCTCATGCCCGCCCCTCCGCTCCGAGGATCGCTGCACGCCCAGCATCCCGCCGCGGCGGAGGAACGGAAAGGCCCGTGCCGGCCCGGAGTCCGGACACGGCCTAGGGGTACAGCAGGTACGCCCGCCGCACCTCCCGGAACGCCGCCAGGTCCGCCTCCCAGGCGGTCACCACGTCGTCCGTCCCGGCGCCCGCGTCGATCAGCGTCCGCACCGTCGCCGAGCCGGTCAGCTTGTCGATCCAGTGGTCGGGCCGCCAGGCGAACCCGCCCCAGGCCCGCTTGGCGGTCACCAGCAGCCCGATCCCCGTCCGCACCGGGTCGTACGCCGCCCGGTCGTGGACGTGCAGCTGCACCCCGCCGGCCGTTCTGCCCTGGAACTTGGAGAAGGTGGGCGTGAAGTACGCCTCCCGGAAGCGGACCCCCGGCAGCTCCAGCGCGTTCGCCGCCTCCGCCCAGCGCCGGTCCACGCCCTCCGCCCCGAGCAGTTCGAAGGGGCGGGTCGTGCCGCGCCCCTCGGACAGGTTCGTTCCTTCGAACAGGCACGTCCCCGCGTACACCAGCGCCGTGTCGGGCGTCGGCATGTTCGGGCTCGGCGGCACCCATGGCAGCCCCGTCGCGTCGAAGAAGTCCGCGCGCCGCCACCCCGACATCCGCACCACCGCGAGGTCCACCGGCCGCGTGAGGAACTCGCCGCGGAACAGCCGCGCCAGCTCCGCCACCGTCATCCCGTGCGCCTGCGCGATCGGTTCGCGCCCCACGAAGGTCGCGTACGCCCTGTCCAGCACCGGCCCGAGCGCGGCGCGCCCGGTCACCGGGTTCGGGCGGTCCAGCACCACGAAGCGCTTCCCGGCCAGCGCGGCCGCCGCCATGCAGTCGTACAGCGTCCAGATGTACGTGTAGAACCGCGCGCCCACGTCCTGGATGTCGAACACCACCGTGTCGACCCCCGATGCCGTGAAGACGTCCGCCAGCGCCTGCCCGCTCTTGAGGTACGTGTCGTAGACCGGCAGCCCCGTCGCCGGGTCGTCGTACCGGCCCTCCGAACCGCCCGCCTGCGCCGTGCCCCGGAAGCCGTGCTCCGGGCCGAACACCGCGGCCAGGTCGACGCGGTCGTCGGCGTGCATCACGTCGACGACGTGCCGTACGCCGGCCGTGACCCCGGTCGGGTTGGTGACCACGCCCACCCGCTGCCCCGCCAGCACGGCGTACCCGTCGGCCGCCAGCCGGTCGAAGCCGGTCCGCACGCGGGGGCGGCCCGCGCCGTGGGCAGCGGCGGCCGCGGCACCGGCCGCGACCACGCCCGCCGTCCCGCCGGCGATCAGCAGGCCCCGTCTCGACACGCTCATCCGCTTACCTCCGCGACCGCTCGACGACCCGGTTCCCGCACGTTAGCGCGCCCGCCGGCGCCCGGGAACGAGGCGGGCGCACCGGCCTTCCCCCGTCACATACCGACCGGTTAGTCTGTCGACCGGTCGCAGACACCACGGAGAGGCGGATCCCGATGAACACGGTGCAGGGAACGAACGTCGTCGTCACGGGCGCGGGAGGCGGGATCGGCGCCGCGCTCGCCCGCAGATTCGCCGCGGAGGGCGCCCGCGTCGTCGTCAACGACATCGACCCGGGCCGCACCAAGGCCGTCGCCGACGAGATCGGCGGCATCCCCGTCGCGGGCGACGCCTCCGCGATCGTCGAGGAGGCGCGCGACGCGCTCGGCGGCACCGTCGACGTCTACTGCGCCAACGCCGGCCTGGCCTCGCCGGGCGACGCCTTCGCCGGCGAGGACGTCTGGGCGGCCGCCTGGGACGTCAACGTGATGGCCCACGTCCGCGCGGCCCGCACCCTGCTGCCCGGCTGGCTGGAGCGCGGCAGCGGCCGCTTCGTCTCCACCGTCTCGGCCGCCGGCCTGCTCACCATGGTCGGCGCCGCCCCGTACAGCGTCTCCAAGCACGGCGCGTACGCCTTCGCCGAATGGCTCTCCCTGACCTACCGCCACCGCGGCCTGAAGGTCCACGCCATCTGCCCGCAGGGCGTCCGTACGGACATGCTCACCGCCGCCGGATCGGCCGGCGACCTCGTCCTCGCCCCCACCGCCATCGAACCCGAAGACGTCGCCGACGCGCTCTTCGCGGGTATCGAGGCCGACCGGTTCCTGATCCTCCCGCACCCGGAGGTCGCCGGCTACTACCGCGCCCGCGCCACCGACCCGGAGCGCTGGCTGAACAACATGAGCCACATCCAGCAGAAGTGGGAGGGCAGCGAGCGGTGACCGTGACCCCCGGCGCCCCGGACGCGTCCGCGCCGTCCGTCTACGCGGCCAAGCCCTGGCTCGCGCAGCTCAGCGACGCCCAGCGCGCCCCGGTGCGGCCGCCCGCGACCGTCGTGCACGCCTTCCGGGCCGCCGCCGCCCGCGCCCCCGGCCGCACCGCCCTCGCCTACTTCGACGGGCGGCTGACCTACCGCGAGACCGACGCGCTCTCCGACTCGGTGGCCGGGTTCCTCGCCGCCCGCGGCGTCCGGCGCGGCGACCGGGTGGCGGTCATGCTCCAGAACACCCCGCACTTCGTGCTCGCGCTGCTCGGCGCCTGGAAGGCGGGCGCCACCGTGGTCCCCCTCAACCCCATGTACAAGTCCGCCGAGGTCGCGCACGCCCTCGCGGACTCCGGCGCGAGCGTCCTGGTGTGCGCGGACCGGGCCTGGGAGGCGTACCTGCGCGACACGGCCGCCGCCTCGTCCGTCCGGGTCGCCCTCACCGCCTGCGAGAAGGACCTCCAGACCCGCGACGACGCGCGTGTGCTGGGCTTCGAGCGGATCCCGCGGCCCGCCGGCACGGAGGACCTGGTCGCCGTCGCCCGCGCCGGCCACCCGGCGCCCGCGGACCGGGAACCGGCCGCCGACGACGTGGCGCTCATCAGCTACACCTCCGGCACCAGCGGCACCCCCAAGGGGGCCATGAACCTGCACGGCGGCATCACCTACAACGCCGAGCGCCAGCGCACCGGCCACCCCATCGCCGAAGGCGCCGCCTATTTCGCGCTCGCGCCGCTGTTCCACATCACCGGCATGGTCTGCGAACTGGCCGCCTGCGCCGCCAACGCGGGCACCCTCGTCCTGGCCCACCGCTTCGAGGCGGGCGTCGTCCTCGACGCCTTCGCCGAACACCGCCCCGCCTACACCGTGGGGCCCTCCACCGCCTTCATGGCGCTGGCAGCCCACCCCTCCGCCACCCGGGACCACTTCGCGTCCTTCCAGGTGATCTCCTCGGGAGGCGCGCCCCTCCCCGCCGCGCTGGTGGAGAGGTTCCGCGCCGGCTTCGGCCCGTACATCCGCAACGGCTACGGCCTGACCGAATGCACCGCCCCCTGCGCCGCCGTCCCGGCGGAGAAGGAGGCGCCGGTCGACCCGGCCTCCGGCACCCTCTCCGTCGGCCTCCCCGGAGCCGAGACCGTGGTGCGCATCCTCGACGAGACCGGCCGGGAGGTGCCCATCGGCGAACCGGGCGAGATCGCCGTACGCGGCCCCCAGGTCGTCCCGGGGTACTGGCGGCTGCCCGAGGCCACCGCCGAGGCCTTCCCCGGCGGGGAACTGCGCACCGGCGACATCGGCTTCATGGACGCCGACGGCTGGCTGTACGTGGTCGACCGCAAGAAGGACATGATCAACGCCTCGGGCTTCAAGGTCTGGCCCCGCGAGGTCGAGGACGTCCTCCACACCCATCCGGCGGTCCGCGAGGCGGCCGTCGTCGGCGTGCCGGACGCCTACCGCGGTGAGACGGTCAAGGCGTACGTCAGCCTGCGCCCGGGCGCCTCGGCCGGGCCCGCCGAGCTGGCCGCGTACTGCGAGCAGCGCCTGGCGGCGTACAAATATCCCCGCGAGGTCGAGATCCTGCCGGAGCTCCCCAAGACGGCAAGTGGGAAGATCCTCAGGCGGGAACTGCGTTTCCCCGGGTAAGAGCGCCGAGATCCGGACACGACAGACACGAGAGAGGTGGCGGCACATGGCCAGGACGACGGACGGGAGCGGCACCCCCGTCCCCCAGAGGCTGCTGGCCGCCGCCACCCGGCTCTTCGCGGAGCAGGGCTACGACCGGACGTCCGTCCAGGAGATCGTGGAGGCGGCGGGCGTCACCAAGGGCGCCCTCTACCACTACTTCGGCTCCAAGGAGGACCTCCTCCAGGAGGTCTACGCGCGTGTGCTGCGGCTCCAGCAGGAGCGGCTGGACGCCTTCGCGGGCGCCGACGCGCCGGTGGAGGAGCGGCTGCGGGACGCCGCCGCCGACGTCGTGGTCACCACCATCGACAACCTGGACGACGCGTCCATCTTCTTCCGCTCCATGCACCACCTCAGCCCCGAGAAGAACAAGCAGGTGCGGGCGGAGCGGCGCCGCTACCACGAGCGGTTCCGGGCGCTCATCGAGGAGGGCCAGGCCGGCGGCGTCTTCTCCTCCGCCACCCCGGCGGACCTGGTGGTGGACTACCACTTCGGCTCGGTCCACCACCTGTCGACCTGGTACCGCCCGGACGGGCCGCTCAGCCCCCAGCAGGTCGCCGACCACCTGGCCGACCTCCTGCTGAGGGCGCTGCGGCCCTGAGGGCCCCGCCCGACGGGGGCGGGACGGACCCGGGCCCCGCACGGGGCCGGCCCCCGGGCGTCAGGCGGGCAGCCGCGGTTGCAGGGCGGGCGAGACGGTGTCGAAGATGCCCCAGTAGCCTTCGACCCAGCTGCTGTCGGGCAGACCGGTCGCGGTGCTCACATGGGTGAACGCCTCGACGCCGACCCAGCCCTGAAACGTGCCGGTGTCATCGATGACCTGCAGCATCGGCCGCGGGTGCGAGTTGTACTT
This sequence comes from Streptomyces sp. NPDC051310, assembly GCF_044455245.1. Classification (NCBI taxonomy): domain Bacteria; kingdom Bacillati; phylum Actinomycetota; class Actinomycetes; order Kitasatosporales; family Streptomycetaceae; genus Streptomyces; species Streptomyces sp. NPDC051310. The sequence continues at coordinate 141,934 of NZ_JBITEO010000009.1, read as the reverse complement.
GTAGCACGGCTGGCCCTGGGCCAGGGACTGGCACCAGTACTCCTCCGTGTTCCGGCGGCCTCCGCCGATCTCCGCGATGTAGCGCACCCGGTCCTTGTCGGTGCCGGCACAGCTGGTGTTCGGCTGCAGCCAGCCCATGCAGGCGCCGCCCGAGCAGACCTTCCACGGATCGGCCGTGTTGCCGAAGGTCCAGGTGCCGCCCGAACCCTCCCGGCCCACGATGCCGACCCGGGTGCCCGGGTCGGACGAGGAGGCCTTCGCCACCACGAAGGCGCCCTTGTACGGCTGCCCGTTGTAGCGGGGGTCCGTGACCAGCTGTGTCATCGTGGCGCGGCTGCCGCGGTCGAGCGACGCGTTGCTCCCGTAGCCGATGCCGAAGTTGGCCGTGTAGTCGGAGAAGACACCGGCGGCGGGGATCTCGACGTTGTTGCCGTACGCGCCGTAGAAGGTCGGGCTGGTGATGCGGGCCGCGGCTCCGCCGGCGAGTCCGGTCTCCACGTTCCAGTACTCGGTGAGCGGCCGCGTGAGCGCCGCGCCGGCGCTGTCCTCGGACCAGGTGACGACGAGGCGCCCGTCGGCCGCGTAGGCGAAGGTGCCCCGGAAACCGCCCGTGGGCGAGCCGGCGAAGCCCTCGACCGTGCGCACCGCACACGTGGGGACGTTCCCGCCGCAGTCGGCGGTCACGCTGTTCACGCGCACCGGCTGGTCCCGCTGGTCCCAGTTCCAGTAGGTGGTGGTCACCGTGCCGTCAGCGGCGAAGGCGTAGTACCCCAGGCGCACCCAGTTGCGGTAGTTGTTGCTGGCGGCCAGGTCCATGTGGCCCACGGAGACAACCCAGTTCGCCTTCCCGCCCGGCAAGGCCGGGGCGGCCTGGGCGGGCGCGGCGGCGACCAGCATCGTCGAGAAGAGAGCGAACACCGCGAGTACGGCCGCGGTCGTCCTCCTCGTCAGTCGTCTCACGACTCGTATCAACGGAAACTCCTCTGTGACCGTGCAGGCCGGTTGCGGTTCGTGCGGTGCCGGCGCATGCCGGCGATCTTCTTTACCCGCCGCGGCCGATCGGGTTCACGGCGGTCCCGTCCACGGCCGTGAACCCGCTGGGAAGGGTCGGGTAAAGAGGGATGTGCCCAACGGACAGCAGACACGGAGGACCGCTTGAACGGCCGGGGCAGTACGGGCGGGGATGATGCCGGGATCATCGCCGCCTCGCTCACACAGCCCGAGGTCTTCGGCGCGCTCTTCCACCGCCACGCCGCCGGGATACACCGGTACGCGGCCCGCCGGCTGGGCGAGGAGGCAGCCGACGACATCACCGCCGAAACGTTCCTCGCGGCTTTCCGCGCCCGGGAGAGGTACGACCTGTCCCGGCCGCACGCCCTGCCCTGGCTGTACGGCATAGCCGCCAACCTCATCGGCAAGCAGCACCGGGCCGAGGTGCGGGCGCTGCGGGCCCTGGCGCGCGGCGGGCACGATCCGGTGGCCGACTCGTGGACCGACCGCTCCGACAGCCGGGTCACCGCCCAGGCCCTGCACGGGCCGCTCGCCAAGGCACTCGCGGGCCTGTCGACGGCCGACCGCCATGTGCTGCTGCTGGTGGCGTGGGCGGACCTGAGCTACCTGGAGGTCGCCGAGGCCCTGTCCATACCCGTCGGCACGGTGCGCTCGCGCCTCAACCGTGCCCGCAGGAAGGTGCGTGCCGCTCTCGGCGGGGAGGATCCCACGCTCGTGTACGACCTCCGGGAGGCACTGAGCCTTGGATGAGATCACGGCGGTCCGGCGCTTCCGGGAGGACGCTCCCGAACCCGACCGCATGCGCCTGGCACCCGCCGGCCGGCGGCTGTACGAGGAGATCCACAAGCCGCGCCGGGGGCGCGGCGGGTGGAGACTCACGGCCGTCGCGGCGGCATGCGGGGTGGCGGCGGTGACCACGCTGTCGGTCCTGCCCTGGCCGACCACCGGCCGCCACACCGCAGCGCCCCCGCCCGCGGCAGCGCAGTGGGTGTACCAGAAGGTCCGGTGGGACACCTGGCAGTGCGGCACCGGCGCCAGTACGTACGGCCCCAGCGAGGTCGGCTCCTTCAACATCGGGCCCTCGTCGCAGTCGTGCCGTGCGGAGCCGGCGCGCCCCCGGTACCAGGAGAAGTGGATCCGCTACGACGGCGGGGCGCTGGCCACGCCCGACGAGAGCACCCCGGACCCGGACGACGTCGACGTGTGGAACGGCCGCTACCAGGGGGCGTGGCAGATGCTCCCGCCCCGACCGTCGGACGCCCTGGTGGCCGCCCTGCCCGACGATCCCGGAGCGGCCCTGAGGGTGATCCGCGAGCGGTCCGTACCCAGCCGTCTCGCCGGTGCCCACCGGATGACGCAGGGGCAGCGGGACTTCGCCGAGGTCGTGGAGGTACTCTCCGGCTGCTCCAGGGTCGCCCCCGACAAGGCGGGCACGCTCTACGAGGTCCTCCGCAGCCTGCCGGGAGCCACCGCGCCGGTCCGGGTGACGGACGGCGCGGGACGCCCGGCGCTCGCCCTCGGCGTGGACGGCCACTTCCGGGACTACTCGGACGAGCGCAACGGCATGCAGGTGCTGCTCGACCCGACAACCTACGCGTACCTGGGTGTGCGGTACGTCGCGGGCATCGACTACCGGGTCGGCGGAGCGTCCTCGCCGGGTCCGGAGGTGAAGAAGGGCACCGTCGTCGCCACGGCCACCCGGATCACCACGGGCGTCGTCGCGGAAGCCGGCCGTCGGACGTGATCCCGGCCGGCCCGGCAGGGGCGGTCACCGGGGACCGCCGCTCCCGCGCTCCCGCGCCAGCAGGGCGTTCGCGGCCGCGGCAGCCGCCCTCAGGGCTTGCCCGGGACTCTTGCGGCCCGTCAGCGCCGCGCGGATCTCGGGTGACAGCAGCATCATGACCCGTCGCGACGCGGGGTGCGGTTCGCCGGGGAAGACGCTGGCCAGGGCCGCCTGGTACTCCCGCGCATAGGGCGAATCGCTGGGCACGGTGACGTCCGTGCGGGGAGAGAAGAATCCGCTCGCGCGGCCCAGCGACCTGATCTGGCGCGGCTCCGTCATGAAGGAGAGGAACCGCTCGGCGCCCGCCCGGTTCCCGGCGGCGTTGACGGCCAGCGAACCGGGCATGCCGAAGGCGACCTCCTTCACCGGGCCCTTCAGGGGCCCGCCCACGAGTACGTTCTCGGGTCCCCAGAGCCGGGCGGCCACGTCGGCGTTGGCCAGCACCACCGAGTAGCCCATCGCGGCCTCCTGCCTGCCGAGGGCCTGGCCGGCGACGAGGTTGGTGTTCGTCATCGCCGAGGGAGGGATGGCGCCGGCCGCGTAGAGCCTCCTGAGGAAGGTCAGGGCCGCGACACCCGGCGGTCCGTCGAAGGCGACCTTCCGGCCGTCCTCGGTGAAGACGCTGCCGCCCGCCTGCCACAGCAGCGGGTAGAAGTTGAGGTTGAGGGAGGCCGCGTCGCCGGTGGAGTAGTCGAGGAGGGCGATCCCCTTGCTCCGCAGCCTGGGGGCGGCGGCCGCGATCTCGTCCCAGGTGCCGGGCGGCGTGCTCACACCGGCTGCCCGCAGCAGCCGCATGTTGTAGATGGTCGTCGCGACGGTCTGGTACACCGGCGCGGCGTAGACGTGTCCGTCGTGGCTCACCACCTCCAGGGCGGCCGGCAGGAACGCCTCCGCACGGTCCCCGAGCACCCGCTCCACAGGGCTGATCAGCCCGTCGGTGACCAGCCGGGGAATCTGGTCCGGGGCCAGGAGGGCGACATCGGGCCCGTGCCCCCGGGCCAGCGCCGCGATCAGCTTCTCGTCCCGGCCCTCCCACGGCTGGTGGGTGAGGACGAGATCCAGTTCCGGCGCGGTCCTCTCGAAGTCGCGCTCGATCTCCGCCCAGTAGCGCCTGCTCGCGCCGGGGTCGGCGATGACGGGGTACATCCAGACGGTGACGGCCTGGCGGCGCGCATCCGCTCCCGGCGTACACGCGGGGAGCAGGAAGGCGAGCACGGCCATGGCCAGCGGCGCGACGACGCGCCGGACAACGGACCGCTTCGATGCCATGAGCCGTCCACCCCCCTCGCGCGACCCCGTGGCACGGCCACGCCCCCGTTCCATCGCCCTGTGCTGCAAGCGTCCAGAGAATACGTCACGTGGGTGCACGGCCCGGGGGAGAGGTGACGGAGTCGGCGTGCGTCCGCTCCACGGCCATGGCGTCCCGTCCCCGCTCCGGTACCGGCGGGGAGTTGTCCGTGGTGAGATCGCCGCCATGCCCGGAGGGAGCACAGGACGACAAGCGGCTGCCGTGAACCGGATGGCGGTCGGCGGGTAAAGAGAAGTGACCGCAGAGAGACACCGCAAGACGACGGCGCGGAAGTCCCCGGGCCGGCCGGGCCGTGAACCGCATTGCGGGCTGCGGGTGAAAGCAGGTGCCGGGTGAGCGGCCTCCGGCGAGCGGGCGGATTCACCTGATCCTGTCCGCCCGTTGCCTTCGGAGAACGCAACGACGTCTCGACCGGCCGATCTCCGTCCTTGAAATCCGCACACCATCCCATAGGGGGGAACCGTGCTCCGCGGAAGAACCACGCGTATCGCGCTCGTACTCACCATGACCGCCGCATCCGTCTCGCTGGGCGCCACGGCCGCCCAGGCCTACGAAGTATTCGGATGCAAGTACGCGGGCAGCGGGAACGACCTCAAATGGTCGAACGTCACCTCTGCTTACGCCTATTCGAACCCTGCGCAGACAGCGGTGAACGCATGGAATTCCAGTTCCACGCAGTTCAACTTCACCAACGTCAACAGCGGCGCCAACCTCCGGCTCGCCGACGGGAACTTCGGCTCCGGTGGTCTCTGGGGCGTGCTCCTGGACGCCGGCGGTGTGGACACAACGCAGGACAACCCGCTGGCCAAGTGCAGCGACGGCTACAGCAAGGGGTACTGGACCGAGACCAACACCGCCTGGGTGAACAGGTATTACCTGGACGACCAGCCCGGCTGGGCGAAGCAGTCGGTCTGGGTCCACGAAGTCGGCCACGCCCTGGGGCTCGCTCACACCGGGCCCAACAGCGGGGCTTGCGGCTCCGTGACCATGATGGACAAGTATGTCGACAATTACCTGCTGAGGTGCGGGATGTACGTGCCCACTCAGGACGACGTCAATGGAGCGAACGCCCTCTACTGAGCGGTCCGCCCGATCACCGAGAAGAGCTGACATGCTGAAGAAGACAGCCGCACTCGTCGTCCTGGCCGCGCTCGCCGTCACCGGCTGCAGCGCCACGACCGAGGCAGAGAAGAAATCCGCGCCGGTCCTGCACGCCTCCCTGCAGCACGAGTACAAAAGCCTGGCCGAGCTCCGGGAGGACAGCAGTCTCGTGGTACGCGTGACGGCCGCACACGCACGGGTCAGGACATTGCACACCGTGCCGTTCACCATCACGGAGGTGAAGGTGCAGGAGGTGCTGAAGGGAAAGACCGAGAACAGGACGCTGTCCGTGCAGCAGCTCGGCTCTCTCGAACTCGCTTCGCCGGATACGTCGCAGCTTCTCGAGAAGGGACGGGAATACATCCTTTTCCTGGAGCCGTACCACCTCGTCCCCGGCGACCACACCGGTCTGCACACCATCACAGGGGAACAAGGAATCTACGGCTACAGCTCGGAGAAGCAGGCCTACGAATATGCGAGCGGGAGCGAGGCTCGCGTCCCGAAATCCCTCACCCGCGTCCAGATATCCGCGCTGCAGCAGCCCGCGCGGTGACGCTTCTCGCCGGCCGCGGCTGACATCGCCGGACGGCGGCGCCCATGACGGGACTTCTCCCGTACGGCGCCGCCGTCCGGCGTGCTCCCGCGTACCCGCCCGGCCGTCGCGCCCGGAGCCGGGCCGTGCGAGGCGGGGGCCCGGCTCGCGGGACGGACCGGGCCCCGCGGGGCGGGCCCCCGGTCGTCAGGCGGGCAGCCGCGTGCGGGTCCCCGCGCCCTACGCGTACTTCTTCAGCTCGCGCCGCGCCAGCGACCGCTGGTGCACCTCGTCCGGGCCGTCCGCCAGCTTCAGCGTCCGGGCTGCGGCCCACAGCTCGGCGAGCGGGAAGTCCTGGCTCACCCCGCCCGCGCCGTGCACCTGGACGGCCTTGTCGATGATGTCGACCACGGCACGCGGGGTGGCGATCTTGATGGCCTGGATCTCGGTGTGGGCGCCCCGGTTGCCGACCGTGTCCATCAGCCAGGCCGTCTTCAGCACCAGCAGCCGCAGCTGCTCGACCGTCACCCGCGCGTCCGCGATCCACGCCTGCACCTGCCCCTGGGCGGCCAGCGGCTTGCCGAAGGCGGTACGGGAGGCGGCCCGGCGGCACATCAGCTCGATCGCCCGCTCGGCCATGCCGATCAGCCGCATGCAGTGGTGGATCCGGCCCGGGCCCAGCCGCGCCTGGGCGATGGCGAAGCCGCCGCCCTCCTCGCCGATCAGGTTCGCGGCCGGGACGCGTGCGCCGTCGAACACCACCTCGGCGTGGCCGCCGTGGGAGTGGTCCTCGTACCCGTACACCTGCATCGCGCGCCGCACCTCGACGCCGGGCGTGTCCCTGGGGACCAGGATCATCGACTGCTGACGGCGGATGTCCTCGCCGTCCGGGTCGGTCTTGCCCATGACGATGAAGATCCTGCAGTCCGGGTTCATCGCCCCGGAGATGTACCACTTGCGGCCGTCGACGACGTACTCGTCACCGTCCCGCCGGATCCGGGTCTCGATGTTCGTCGCGTCCGACGAGGCGACCTCCGGCTCGGTCATCGCGAAGGCGGAGCGGATCTCGCCGGCGAGCAGCGGCTCCAGCCACTGCTTCCGCTGCCGCTCGTCGCCGAACTGCGCCAGCACCTCCATGTTGCCGGTGTCCGGAGCCGCGCAGTTCAGCGCGGTCGGCGCGAGGTGCGGCGAGCGGCCGGTGATCTCGGCGAGCGGCGCGTACTGGAGGTTGGTCAGCCCGGCCCCGTACTCCGCGTCGGGCAGGAAGAGGTTCCACAGGCCCTGCCGGCGCGCCTCCGTCTTCAGCTCCTCGACCACGGCCGGTGTGTCCCACGGCGAGGCGAGCCGCTTCCGCTGCTCCTCCGCCACCGCCTCCGCCGGGTACACGTGCTCGTCCATGAAGGCGAGCAGCCTGGACCGCAACTCCTCGGTGCGCGCGTCGAATGCGAAGTCCATGGGGGTCAGCCTTCCTTGCTGCGGAGGGTGGACAGGCCGTGCTCGATGAAGACGGGGACCAGGTCGCCGATGCGGTCGAAACCGGCGCCCACGGTCTGCCCGAGGGTGTAGCGGTAGTGGATGCCCTCCAGGATCACGGCGAGCTTGAACCACGCGAACGCCGTGTACCAGGGCAGGGCTGAGACGTCGCGGCCGGAGCGGGCGGCGTACCGCTCGATCAGCTCGGCGGGCTCCGGGTGGCCCGGGGCGGCGGCGGTGGTGGAGACGGGGGAGTGCGGCAGGTCCAGCCGGACGCTGTACATGGCCAGCAGGCCCACGTCCGTCAGCGGGTCGCCGAGGGTGGACATCTCCCAGTCCAGTACGGCGTTGACCCGGTCGTCCTCGCCCAGCAGGGCGTTGTCCAGGCGGAAGTCGCCGTGCACCACGGTGGCGGCGGGCGATACCGGCAGCCGGCGGCCGAGGGTGGCGTGCAGTTCGTCGATGCCGGCCAGGTCGCGGCTGCGGGAGGCGTCCAGCTGCTTGCCCCAGCGGCGCAACTGCCGGTCCAGGAACCCCTCGGGGCGCCCGAAGTCACCGAGCCCCACGGCCTCGGGGTCCACGGCGTGCAGGTCCACCAGCGTGTCGACCAGGCCGAGGACGGCGGCCCGGGTGCGTTCGGCGCCCAGCGGGGCGAGCTGCTCCGCCGTGCGGTACGGGGTGCCCGGAACGAACTCCATGACGTAGAACGGCGCTCCGAGCACCGCCTCGTCCTCGCACAGCACCACCGGTTCCGGGACCGGTACGGCCGTGGGGTGCAGGGCGCTGATCACCCGGTGCTCGCGCTTCATGTCGTGCGCCGTCGCCAGCACATGGCCGAGGGGCGGACGGCGCACGACCCACCGGGACGTGCCGTCGGTGACGATGTACGTGAGGTTCGACCGGCCGCCCTCGACGATCCGGGCGCTGAGCGGTCCGCCCACCAGTCCGGGCCGTCGGCGGTCGAGGAAGCCGCGCAACTGCTCGGGATCGAGACCTGGCGGCGGGGCTGAGCTCATCGTTCGCACCTCCGGGGCGAAAGGACTGGCAGGTCGTACGGAGGCAGCATGACCGACCAGTCGGTATGTCGTCCAGTGCCGGACGGGAAAGGGTGTGCCGACCCCTGGCCGCGTGATCGTTCTCGTGAATATGGTTCACATATGAATCCCGTGCAGAGTGCGCTCCTGATCGAGGACGTCCGGCTGACCCCCCTCCTCATCGCCGACCCGCCCCTCCTCAACACCCAGGGCGTCCACCAGCCCTACACCCCACGGCTCGTCGTGGAGGTCGTCACCCGCGGCGGAGTCACCGGAGTGGGCGAGACCTACGGCGACACGGCGTATCTGGACCTCGCCCGGTCGCTCGCCGAAGCGCTGCCCGGATATCCGGTCACCCACGTGAACGGGCTGGCGCACCTCGCGGACCAGGTGTGCGGTGGCTCACCCGCCCCGGACGACGGGGTGGACGCGGCGGGACTGCGCGGCATCCGCACCGCCGACAAGCTGCGGCTCTCGGTCGTGTCCGCCGTCGAGGTCGCCTGCCTCGACGCGCTCGGCAAGGCCGTCGGCCTGCCCGTCCACGCGCTGCTGGGCGGCAAGGTCCGCGACACCGTCGAGTACAGCGCCTACCTGTTCCACCGCTGGGCCGAACACCCCGCCGGCGGCGAGCGGGACGACTGGGGCGCCGCCCTCGATCCGGCCGGGATCGTCGCCCAGGCCCGGCGTTTCGCCGGCGAGCACGGTTTCGGCTCGTTCAAGCTCAAGGGTGGCGTCTTCGAGCCGGACCGGGAGATCGCCGCCATCCGGGCGCTCGCCGAGGCGTTCCCGGGACGGCCGCTGCGGCTCGACCCCAACGGCGCATGGTCCGTGGACACCGCCCTGTACGTCACCGGACAGCTCGGCGGACTCCTGGAGTACCTGGAGGACCCGGTCAGCGGCACCGACCGGATGGCCGAGGTCGCCGCCCGCGGCGGCGTACCCCTGGCCACCAACATGTGCGTGACCACGCTGCCCGAGATCGCCGGGGCCTTCGCCCGCGACGCCGTCCAGGTGGTGCTCTGCGACCACCACTACTGGGGCGGTCTGCACCGGACCAGGGAACTGGCCGCGATCTGCCGGGCCCACGGGGTCGGCCTGTCCATGCACTCCAACACCCACCTCGGCATCAGCCTCGCCGCCATGACGCACGTCGCCGCGACCGTCCCGAACCTGGATCACGCGTGCGACAGCCACTACCCGTGGCAGACCGAGGACGTCCTCACCGCACGCCACGTCTTCGACGGCGGGCGCCTCACCGTCTCCGACGCACCGGGCCTCGGCATCGAACTCGACCGCGAGCGGCTCGCCGCGCTCCACCGGCGCTGGCTCGACGACGACGGCACGCTGCGCGAGCGCGACGACGCGGCGGCGATGCGGCAGGCCGACCCGGGCTGGGTCACGCCGGCCGTCCCGCGCTGGTAGCCACGGTCACGGTCGCGGCCACCCGGCGGCGCACCCGGCTCCGGGCCGCGGACTCAGGCGTGACAGGCGACCGGTACGCCGCCGTTCATCGCCGCCATGTCGCCGAAGACCGCCGCCACGTCGAGCGGCGAGCCCTCCGGCTCGCCGTTCAGCTCCGCGTACGCCCGGTGCACATTGGCCACCAGCCGCTCGCTCTCGCGCCACGCCGCGAACTCGCCCAGGTCCGCCTCGCGGGCCACCTCCAGCGGCGTGAGGCCCTTCGCGTGCCCCTCCTCGGCGAGCCGGGCGACGTAGCGCAGATAGCGCTCGGTCGCGTCGTACACCGAGGGGTCGGCGAGCGGCCCGTGCCCGGGCACCACCGTCCGCGCGCCGAGTGAGCGCAGCACCTCGACGGAGCGCAGCGAACCGCGCAGCGAGCCGGTCGCCAGGAACGGCGTCCCGCCGTTGAAGACGAGGTCCCCGGTGAAGACCACGGACTGCTCCGGCAGGTGGACGATCGTGTCGCCGGCCGTGTGCGCCACGCCCGGGTGGATCAGCCGTACCTCGGTGCCGCCCACGAACAGCGTGAGCCGCTCCTCGTACGTCAGTGACGGCGCCGTCACGCGGATGTCCCCGAAGTCGGTCTGCGGCCACAACAGATGCAGCTGGCGCCCCGCCGCGAGCACCTCGCGCCGGCAGGCCGCGTGGCCGACGACGGTCGCCCCGGGCGTGAAGACGGCGTTGCCGTAGGTGTGGTCGCCGTGGTGGTGGGTGTTCACCACGATCCCGGGGAGCGGGTCACCGTGCTCCCGCAGCGTCTCGCGCAGGTGCAGGGCGCGCCGCTCGGTGGCGGCGGTGTCCACCAGGACCGTGGTCCCGCCGTCGCTGACGAAACCGGCGTTGTTGAGGCACCAGCCGCCGTCGGGCTGGATGTAGGCGTGCACTCCAGGTGTGAGCTGCACGGTGTACGGATCGCTGGCAGGCATCGGTGCCCCTCGGGTCGTGGCCGAACTGGTCGGTCAGAGCCTGCCAGTCGGGCCGCGCCCGGCAGAAGGGGCCTCGCCGGGGCCCGGCGGCATCCGGAGGGGACGGGCCCTAGTGGTCGTCCCAGTGCCCGCCGTGGAAGGCGTGCCGGTGTCCGTCGTGCACGTAGTCGAGGTGGTCCCCGTGCGAGACGGCGGGGTGTCCGCAGCCCGCGCCGTGCTCGTGGGCGTGCCCGCTGTGGGCGATGTGCTCACCCGGTTCGCACTCGTCCCAGTGCCCGGAGTGCTCGCGGTGCAGGTGCCCGTCGTGGGAGTAGTCGAGGTGGTCGTTGTGGACGACGGCCTCGTGCCCGCAGGCCGGGCCGTGCTCGTGGTCGTGGGCGGAGTGTTCGCGGTGGAGGGGGACGGTCATGACGAGCCCCTTGCGGCGCCGGTACGGAGAATCGTGACACCTCCAGGCTAGCCCTTTTGTCATGGAAGATCCGTTCCGGCTTGCGCGGGGGCGGAACCGGCCGGAGGGTCGGACCATGAAGGCGATCAGTTTCCGCCGGTACGGCGGCCCCGAGGTCCTGGAGTACGGCGAGCGCCCGGACCCCAAGGTCGGTCCGGACAAGGTGCTCGTCCGGGTGCGGGCCGCCGCCGTGAACCCGGTCGACTGGAAGGTGCAGGCCGGCTACCTGGACACGGCCCTCGACGCCTTCTTCCCGGTGATCCCCGGATGGGACGTCTCCGGAGTGGTCGTCCAGCCGGGGATCGGCGTCACGGAGTTCGGCGTCGGGGACGAGGTCATGGGGTACGTGCGCGAGGACGTGGTCTGCCACGGCACCTTCGCCGAGTACGTCGCCGCCCCCGTCCGCACGCTCGCCCGCAAGCCGCGCACCCTCGGCTTCGAGGAGTCGGCGGCGCTGCCCCTGGCGGGCCTGACCGCGTACCAGGTGCTGCACCACGCCCTGCGGGTGCGCGCGGGGGAGACCCTGCTCGTGCACGCCGCCTCGGGCGGCGTCGGGTCGATGGCCGTCCAGATCGCCCGGCACCTCGGCGCCCGGGTGATCGGCGCGGCACGCGACACCGGCCAGGACCGGGTCCGCGAGTTCGGCGCGGAACCGGTCGCGTACGGCGACGGCTTCAAGGCCCGGGTCAAGGCCCTCGCCCCGCACGGAGTGGACGCCGCCTTCGACACCGTCGGCGGCCAGGTGCTCAAGGACACGGCCAACCTGCTCGCCCCGGAGGGCCGCCTCGCGTCCGTCGCGGACGGCGAGGTGATCGGCCTCGGCGGCCGCTACTGCTGGGTACGCCCCGACCCGGCCGACCTCGCCGCCCTCGCGGACCTGGCCGACCAGGGCGCGCTGACGGTACGCGTGGCCGCCACGTTCCCGCTGGAGAAGGCCGCCGACGCGCAGCGGGCGAACCGGGAGGGCGGCCTGCACGGCAAGGTCGTCGTCACCGTCGGCTGACCGGCCGGCCGCGCCTCACACCACCACGGCGACCGCGAAGGCGGCGAGCGCCACCGTGCAGGCCGCCGTCGCCACCGCGCCCCGCGGCGCCAGCGCCCGGGGCCGCGCCGTCCCCAGCGCCCGCATCCGGCGGTGGGCCAGCCCCAGGAACGCCAGCCACACCAGCAGCGACAGCGCCGAGCCCACGAGGCCGCCCGCCGTGACGTCGTCGTGCAGCGCCTGCCGGGCGGCCAGTACCGCGGCGACCGTCGCCGACAGCGTCGTACGCCGCCACGCGAGCCGCGTCCGCTCCGGCTGGAGCCCCGGGTCCCGCAGGTCGGGCGGCCCCGCCGCGCCACCGGCCGCCATCAGCCCCGCCATCCGAACAGCACGACCAGCACCATCGCGACGGCGACCACACCCACGGCCACGCTCAGCAGCGCGGGGAAACGGCTGACCGGCAGGTCCTCGCCCCGCCGCATCGCCCGCTCGCACCGGACCCAGTGGTTCACCGCCCGCAGGGCGCACAGCGCCCCGGCCGCCAGCAGCGCGAGCGCCATCCCGACCCGTACGCCCCACCGCAGGTCGGGCAGGAACTGGTCGACGGCGAACCCGCCCCCGACGAGCGCGAGCGCGGTGCGTATCCAGGCCAGGAAGGTGCGTTCGTTGGCGAGGGAGAAGCGGTAATCGGGCGTGTCGCCCTCGTCCCGGATCCGCTGCGGCGCGATCCACCACCGCAGCCCTCGCACGAAATCGCTCACTTGATCACCCTAACGGCGTGCCCCGCCGGCGGCACGCGCTGCCGCACCCGTGGCCGCTCGCCCGCCCCGCCCCGACGGCCGTGCCGTCCGCGTCACCCGGCGGTGCGGCCCGACCGGTACGCCCGCAGCCGCTCGTACGCGGCGAAGCCGTCCGGCACCCACTCCCAGTCGGCCAGCCGCGCCTCGACCTCGGACTCCGGAAGGAAGGTGTGCCAGGCGACCTCCTCGGGCTGTGGTGCCACGGGCAGCGTGCACCGCACCTCGTAGACGGCCGACCACCACGACCCGCGCCCGCCGCCGTCCTCGTACAGGAACCGGAACAGCGGCGTGGGGCGCGGCAGGCCGCGGACGCCCAGTTCCTCCTCCGCCTCCCGCAGCGCCGCCTCGTCGTAGCCCTCGCCCGCACCCACGACACCGCCCACGAACATGTCGTACAGGGAGGGATAGACCAGCTTCGTCGCGGTCCGGCGGTGGACGAAGAGCCGGTCCTCGGCGTCCCTCGCCAGGACGAACACGCAGCGGTGCCGCAGCCCCCGCGCGTACACCTCGCCGCGCGGGGCCCGCCCCACCACCACGTCGTGCTCGTCGACGACGTCCAGGACCTCGTCGGCGGGGGAGGGCGCGGGGGAAGCGGCCGAAGGGGGAGCAGGAGGAGTCATGCCGCCATGAAACCACCGGCCGCACCACCGCCCCGGCCCGGTACCCGGGCGGCTCCGGAGGGCCGGCGCGGGGTGCGTGCTCCCGCCCGCCGGCCGCAGCGCTGTCCGGCCCGGTGCGCGCCCTCGCCCGCCGGCCGCCTCGCCGCACATCGGCGCCGGCATTCCCGTCCGCCCTGTTGACGAGTTACCCGCGCGTACCGAAGATCGGAGCACCCTGCGACAAGGAAGAAGCCATGGCCTACGACGCTGATGTGATCGTGATCGGAGCGGGCCTCGCCGGCCTGACCGCCACCGCGGAGCTCGTCGACGCGGGACGCAGCGTCATCCTGCTGGACCAGGAACCGGAGCAGTCGATCGGCGGCCAGGCCCACTGGTCCTTCGGCGGCCTGTTCTTCGTCGACTCACCCGAGCAGCGCCGGATGCGCATCCGGGACAGCCACGCCCTCGCCCTGCAGGACTGGCTCGGCACGGCCGGCTTCGACCGCCCCGAGGACCACTGGCCGCGGCGGTGGGCAGAGGCGTACGTCGACTTCGCCGCTGGCGAGAAGCGGCCCTGGCTGCACCGGCAGGGCGTCCGTTTCTTCCCCGTCGTCGGCTGGGCCGAGCGCGGCGGGTACGACGCCACCGGGCACGGCAACTCGGTGCCGCGCTTCCACATCACCTGGGGCACGGGCCCCGGACTCGTCGCTCCCTTCGAGCGGCGCGTCCGCGGGGGCGTCGCCGCCGGACGCGTACAGCTGAGGTTCCGTCACCGCGTCACCGGGCTGGGCCGCACCGCGGGCGCGGTGGACACGGTGAGCGGCGAGGTCCTGGCGGCCTCGGACGTGGAGCGCGGCGCCGCGAGCAGCCGCGAGGTCGTCGGGGCGTTCGAGTACCGGGCCCAGGCGGTGATCGTCACCTCGGGCGGCATCGGCGGCAACCACGACCTCGTCCGCAGCCAGTGGCCCGAGCGGCTCGGCACCCCGCCCGAGAAGATGCTCTCCGGCGTACCGGCCCACGTCGACGGCCTGATGCTCGGCATCGCGGAGGCGGCCGGGGCCCACCACATCAACCGTGACCGGATGTGGCACTACACCGAGGGCATCGAGAACTGGAACCCGATCTGGGCCCGGCACGGCATCCGCATCCTGCCCGGCCCGTCCTCCCTGTGGCTGGACGCACGCGGCCGCCGCCTGCCGGTCCCGCTGTTCCCCGGCTTCGACACGCTCGGCACCCTGGAACACATCATGCGGTCCGGGTACGGCTACACCTGGTTCGTCCTCAACCGGCGCATCGTCGGCAAGGAGTTCACCCTCTCCGGCTCCGAGCAGAACCCCGACCTCACCGGCCGGTCCGTGCGCGGTGTGCTGGACCGGGCCCGCGCCGATGTCCCGGGGCCGGTCAAGGCGTTCCTGGACCACGGCGCCGACTTCGTCGTCGAGAAGGACCTGCCCTCGCTGGTGCGGGGGATGAACGCGCTCACCAAGGAAGCGCTGATCGACGAGGCCGACCTGCGCCGCGAGATCGTCGCGCGGGACCGGGAGGTCACCAACCCCTTCACCAAGGACCTCCAGGTCACGGCGATCCGCGGCGCCCGCAAGTACCTCGGCGACCGCCTGATCCGCACGGTGGCGCCGCACCGCGTCCTCGATCCGGCGGCGGGGCCGCTGATCGCGGTCCGTCTCAACATCCTGACCCGCAAGTCGCTCGGCGGGCTGGAGACCGACCTCTCCTCCCGCGTCCTGAC
Source organism: Streptomyces sp. NPDC051310 (assembly GCF_044455245.1). NCBI lineage: Bacteria > Bacillati > Actinomycetota > Actinomycetes > Kitasatosporales > Streptomycetaceae > Streptomyces > Streptomyces sp. NPDC051310. Next base: position 126,728 of record NZ_JBITEO010000009.1, on the reverse strand, counting down.
CGCCGACGGCACGCCCCTGCCGGGCGTCTACGCGGCCGGCGAGGCCGCCGGTTTCGGCGGTGGCGGCGTCCACGGCTACCGCGCGCTGGAGGGGACCTTCCTGGGCGGCTGCCTCTTCTCCGGCCGTACGGCGGGCCGCGCGGCGGCGAAGGCGACCGGCTGAGCCCGGCCGGCCCGCCCGGGCCGGGTGCGCGGCGCCCGCGTCACCGGCGACCTGCCCCTGCGGCGTCCGCGTCACCGGCGACCTGCCCCTGCGGCGTCCGCGTCACCGACGGGCAGCGCCCGCGGCGTCCGCGCCCGCCGAACACTCCGTCAGGGGCGGTGGCGCAGCGGGTGGTCCTCCGGTACCTCCACGACCGCGATGCGCACCCCGTCCGGATCCGCGATCCACATCTCGATCAGGCCCCAGGGCTCCGTGCGCGGCGGGCGCACGATCTCCACGCCGCGCTCGCGCAGTTCCGCGTGGGCCGCCCGGACGTCGGCCACCTGGAGCCACAGCCGCATCCCGGGGGAGGGCGGGGTGTCGGAGCGGCCGGAGAGTTCGAGGAAGCCGCCGCCGAGGAAGTACACCGTGCCCCGCTCCGGGCCGGTCCCGAACTCCCGGTAGACGGCCAGGCCGAGCGCCCCGCCGTAGAAGTCGCGCGACCGCTGCGGGTCCACGGGGCTCAACAGGATCCTGCTGCCCAGTACATGCACCATGGCCCGAGCCTACGGCCCGCGACGGGCCGGCCCCGCCGACGCCGCAGGGGTGCGCGCGCCCCCGCCGGCCCGCGCACCCCGCGAGGCACCGTCGTGGTGCCCGGTCTACAGCACCAGCGACAGGAGCAGCACCACGGCGATCCCGACGACCGAGATGATCGTCTCCATCACGGACCAGGTCTTGACGGTCTGGCCGACGCTCATGCCGAAGTACTCCTTCACCAGCCAGAACCCGGCGTCGTTGACGTGGCTGAAGAAGAGGGAGCCGGCCCCGATCGCCAGCACCAGCAGCGCCGCGTGCGTCGTCGACATGTCGGTGGCCAGCGGGGCCACGAGTCCGGCCGCCGAGATCGTCGCGACCGTCGCCGATCCGGTCGCGAGCCGGATGGCCACCGCGATCAGCCAGGCGAGCAGCAGCGCCGGGATGGCCCAGTTCTCCGAGAGGTCCAGAATCATCCCGCCGACGCCCACGTCGATGAGCGTCTGCTTGAAGCCGCCGCCCGCGCCCACGATCAGCAGCACGCCCGCGATGGGGGCGAGCGACGTCTCGACCGTCGAGGAGATCCGCTCCTTGGTGAAGCCGGCCGCCCGGCCCAGGGTGAAGAGGCCCACGAGCACCGCCGCCAGCAGGGCGATGAGCGGCGAGCCGACGACGTCGAAGACCCGCTGGACGTGGTTCTCCGGATCGTCGACGACGATGTCCACCAGCGCCTTGGCCAGCATCAGGACCACCGGCAGCAGCACCGTGGCGACGGTGGCGCCGAAGCCCGGCCGCCGCTCCAGCTCCTCCGACGGCCGCTGGGGGATCATGCGGTCCGGTGCCGGGATGTCCACCCAGCGGGCCGCGTACCGCGAGAACAGCGGTCCGGCGACGATGACCGTGGGGATGGCGACGACCACGCCGAGCGCCAGCGTCACGCCCAGGTTCGCGCCGAGCGCGTCGATCGCGACGAGCGGTCCCGGGTGCGGCGGGATCAGCCCGTGCATCACGGACAGGCCCGCCAGCGCCGGGACACCGATCCGCATCAGCGAGTAGTTGCCGCGCCGGGCGACCAGGAGCACCACCGGGATCAGCAGCACGATGCCGACCTCGAAGAACAGCGGCAGGCCGATCACCGAGGCGATCAGCACCATCGCCCACGGCATGGCCCGCCCGCTCGCCCTCGCGAGGATCGTGTCGACGATCCGGTCCGCGCCACCGGAATCGGCGAGCAGCTTGCCGAGGATCGCGCCGAGCGCGATGAGCACGCCCACACCCGCGACGGTGGCACCGAGCCCCTTGGTGAACGACGCGATGGTCGCGTCGAGGGGGGCGCCGGCGAAGGCGCCGAGCGCCAGCGAGCCTATGGTCAGCGCCAGGAAGGCGTGGAGCTTGAAGCGGGTGATGAGCAGGACGATGACGGCGATGCCCGCCAGTACGGCGATGCCGAGGTGGGCGTTGCCCGCCGAGGTGATCGGCTCGGTGGCGTCCGCTGCCAGCGTCTCGACGCTGAGACTGGTCACAGGGGGAGTCCTCGCGGCTTGGGGGAAGGGGATGGGTTGACGGATGTCGGGGAGACGGGGGCGTACGGCGGGCGGGCGGGCGTGGGGAGCGGGCAGCGAGAGCCGGCAGCCGGAGCCGGGACCCAGGGGCCGGGCGCCGACCAGCAGTGAAGAGCCGGGATCCGGCGGCCGTCCCGACGAAAACGCAAGGACGGACGGGTCAGACGGTGAACCGGCGCAGCGCGATGACGGCCCGGTCGGCGATGTCCTCGGGACCGCCCGCCACGTCGACCGCGACGCCCGCCTCGTCCTCGCCCAGCGGCTGCAGCGTCGCGAACTGCGAATCCAGCAGCGCGGCGGGCATGAAGTGCCCCGTGCGCGCGGCCATCCGCCCCTCGATCAGCGCCCGGTCACCGGTCAGGTGCAGGAAGACGATGCCCGGCGCGGCCGTCCGCAGCCGGTCGCGGTAGGAGCGCTTCAGCGCGGAGCTGCTGACCACTCCGCCGAGGCCGTCGCGGCCGTGCGCCCACCGCCCGATCGCGTCGAGCCAGGGCCACCGGTCGGTGTCGTCCAGCGGGACGCCCGCCGACATCTTGGCGATGTTGGCCTCGGGGTGGAAGTCGTCGCCCTCGGCGTACGGCACACCGAGGCGCTCGGCGACCAGCGGCCCGACGGTGGTCTTCCCGGTGCCCGCCACGCCCATCACGACGACGACTGGGGGTTTCTGCATGGGTGCTGCGCCTCGCTGTCTTCCTCGACATCGACTCGGGTCCGGCACCGGCCCGCGGCGACATGCGGACGAGGTGTCGCCGCACACTGAAACCCATCAGGTACGACGTATTCAAGAGCCTGTGACATAAAAGTCGTACTTTTATGGCGCCGGTTACGCTGAGCACATGACGACTCAGGCCCGGGGGCTCCATACGCATGTGCTGGACACCCTGGGTCTCGCCATCACCGCGGGGGAGTACCCGCCCGGCAGCGTCCTGCGCACCGATGAGCTCGCCCAGCGCTTCGAGGTGTCCCGCACGGTCGTCCGCGAGGTCGTGCGCGTCCTGGAGTCGATGCACCTGGTCGAGTCCCGCCGCCGCGTCGGCGTGACCGTCCGCCCGACCGAGCAGTGGAACGTCTACGACCCCCAGGTCATCCGCTGGCGGCTGGCCGGCGCCGACCGCCCCCGCCAGTTGCGCTCGCTCACCGTGCTGCGCTCCGCGGTGGAGCCGGTGGCCGCCGGGCTCGCCGCCGTCCACGCCACCCCCGAGCAGTGCCGCGAGCTCACCGAGCAGGCCCTCGGGATGGTGGCCACCTCCCGCGGCCGGCGGCTCGACGCGTACCTGGTCCACGACGTCGCCTTCCACCGCGTCGTCCTCAACGCCTCCGGCAACGAGATGTTCGCGCGGCTCGGCGACGTCGTCGCCGAGGTGCTCACCGGCCGTACGCACCACCGCGTGATGTTCGAGGACCCCGACCCGGCCGCCGTCACCCTCCACGTCCAGGTCGCCGAGGCGGTCCGGGAGCGGGACGCGGTGCGCGCCGAGGAGCTCACCCGGCAGATCGCCGTCGGGGCGCTGCGGGAGCTCGATGTGCTCGCCCCCTGACCGGCGCGCTTAAACTGCTGAAGCCGATTAACCGGCCGGTAACCTCAAAAACACCTCAGATACGCCCGTACGTGACATAGGCCACAGCCAAAACGGCAGCGCAGCCGTGACTATGTGCCCTGGCCTGCGTGCCACGGTGACCACCCTCATCACCTGCGTACGGCTGATACCGCACGACCCCTCACAAAGGCGACTTCCAGATGAGTGACCGCACCATGCCTGCGGCCGACACCCTGAGCCCCGGAACCCCCGCGGCGACGGGCGCCCCCCACATCGACGCCGGTGACGCCGGTTACAGCAAGGACCTCAAGTCCCGCCACATCAACATGATCGCCATCGGCGGCGCGATCGGTACCGGCCTGTTCCTCGGCGCCGGCGGCCGCCTGGCGGGAGCGGGACCGTCCCTCGCCATCGCGTACGCCGTCTGCGGCGTCTTCGCCTTCTTCGTGGTCCGGGCCCTCGGTGAGCTGGTGCTCTACCGTCCGTCCTCCGGCGCCTTCGTCTCCTACGCGCGCGAGTTCATGGGGGAGAAGGGCGCCTACACGGCCGGCTGGCTGTACTTCCTCAACTGGTCGACCACCGCGGTCGCCGACATCACCGCCGCGGCGACGTACGCCCACTTCTGGGCCATGTTCAGCGACATCCCGCAGTGGGTCCTCGCCCTGATCGCGCTCGCCGTCGTCCTGACCGCGAACCTGATCTCGGTGAAGTACTTCGGCGAGATGGAGTTCTGGTTCGCGATCATCAAGGTCGCCGCGCTGGTCATCTTCATGTGCGTCGGCATCTTCCTCGTCGTGACCCAGCACGACGTCGGCGGCCACACCCCGGGTCTGGCCACGGTCACCGACAACGGCGGCATCTTCCCCGCCGGCATGCTGCCGATGCTGATGGTCGTCCAGGGTGTCGTCTTCGCCTACGCCTCGGTCGAGCTGTGCGGCGTCGCCGCCGGTGAGACCAAGAACCCCGAGAAGATCATGCCGAAGGCGATCAACTCGATCATGTGGCGCGTGGGCCTGTTCTACGTCGGTTCCGTCGTGCTGCTCGCGCTGCTGCTGCCGTACACCTCGTACTCCGCCGACCAGAGCCCCTTCGTCACCGTCTTCGACAAGCTGGGCATCCCCGGCACGGCCGGCATCATGAACCTGGTCGTCCTGACCGCCGCCCTGTCCAGCCTGAACTCGGGCCTGTACTCCACCGGCCGCATCCTGCGCTCGATGGCCATGTCCGGCTCCGCGCCGAAGTTCACCGGCCTCATGAACAAGGGCCAGGTGCCCTACGGCGGCATCCTGCTCACCGCGGCGTTCGGTGTCCTCGGCGTCGGCCTGAACTACCTCATGCCCGGCGAGGCCTTCGAGATCGTGCTGAACCTCGCCTCGATCGGCATCCTCGGCACCTGGGGCATGATCATGCTCTGCTCGCTGCTGTTCTGGTCTCGCGCGAAGGAGGGCAAGGTCAGCCGGCCGTCGTACCAGCTGCCCTGGGCCCCGTACACGCAGATCGTGACCCTGGTGTTCCTGGCCTCCGTCCTCGGCCTGATGTGGTGGGGCGGCGGCGTCGGCCGGACCACCGTGAACATGGTGCCGCTCATCGCGGCGCTGCTGGTCGGCGGCTGGTTCCTGGTCCGGGGGCGCGTCCTGTCGCTGACCCGGGCCGGCACGCGGGACTGACGCACCCCGCGCGCACGCCGGACCGTACGACCGACACGGAGCCCCCGCCGGACACCCGTCCGGCGGGGGCTCCCCATGGCGCGCACCCGCACCCGCACCCGGTCACCCGGCACCCGGTCGCCCCGCCCCCGGTCACTCGCCGCCGGCGAACCCCGCCACCTCCCCGGGCAGCACCACGAAGGGCCGCTCCATCCCCGCGTCCGCGTGCTCCAGCACGGTGCAGCGGTACGCGAACCGCCCGTACGCCCCCGCGAACCGGCCCCGCACCCGCACCATCTCGCCCCCGGCCACCCGGAACACGTCCTTCCAGCCCTGCTCACCGGGCGGTACCGCGATCCCCCGGCCCCCGTCGTACGCCACCGGCGCCCGCGTCCCGCCCAGCGCCGGATCGAACCCGTCCACCGTGTACGCCTCCCGTCCGGCTACCCGGCACTCCGCGAGGGGGATGTGCACCGGGCACAGCGGCGCGCCCAGGTTCAGCAGGGACCACTCCTCGTACGCGCCCTCCCGCACGGCGGGTCCGGGGCCCTCCCCGCGGGCCCTGCGCCGATACGTGCGCACCGTCCCGTCCGGCCCGCGGACCTGGACGATCCCGGGCGCCGGCGGCCCGGCCCGCAGGGCGCCGACTTCCTCCATCTCCCAGAGCTCCGGACGGCCGCCCCCGCCCGCGGTCATGGGCGGCGTCAGCACGATCAGCCGGCGCCGGCACCCGGTCTCCCCGGGCGCCGTCCGCTCGAAGGACCGGGACAGCACCGCCGGCAACACGAAGGCGTCGGGCTCCGCGCCCCGTGCCACCCGGAACTCCATGACCTGCGGGTACGGCACGTCCCACGCCGCGTCCGGCACGCCCGGCGCCTGCCCCGCAGCCTTGTTCACCAGCCGCACGCTGCGCCCCGCCAGCTCCCGGAAGTCCAGCAGCAGGTCGAGCCGCTCGGCCGGCGCGATCGTCAGCGGCGCGCCGAACTCGAAGTCCACCGCCACCGGCCGCGGCAGCAGCCCGCCGTCACTGCCGATCAGGTGCACGACCCCGGGCACCGGGTTGTCCTCGTCGTCGACGAGGACGAGGTCGTACACGCGTGCGTTCGAGGCGTTCACCATCCGGAAGCGGTACCAGCCGTCCACCACGTCCAGATAGGGCCAGATCGTCCCGTTGACGGTCGTGTACGGGCCCAGGAACGGCAGCGTCACCGGACGGCCCGTCTCCGGGTGCTCACGGGTCACGAGCGTCGTCTTGTGCAGCAGGCGCCCGCTGAGCCGGCCGCCGGCCGCTTCGTCCTCCCGGTCCAGGTTCCGGTCGGCCAGGACCAGCGGCACCTCGCGCTCCCCGGACGGCAGCCCGAGGGCGTCCTCCTCGTCGTCCCGCACGAGGTAGGTGCCGACCAGGCCCGCGTACGCGTTCCACCGCGAGATGCCCCGGGCGTGGTCGCGGTACCACCACTGCGCGGCCCGGTGGTCGTTCGGGTACTCCACCAGGTGCGTGCCGCCGCACCCGACGGCGTCGTCCGGCCGGCCGTCGCTGCCGCCGCCCGCCGGGGCGCCGTGCAGGCCCGTCACCGACCAGGCCGGCAGCGCCGCGACGTCCCCGTCCGGCTCCGCGCCCTGCCGCCCGGGCCGGTTGTGCGGATCGGCCTGCCCCGGCTCCCGTTCCACCGCCACGGCGGTGACCGGGTGCGGGCTGCCGGGCGGGATGCGGTTGGTCCAGGCGATCCGTACGCGCTGCCCGCGCCGCACCTCGATCGTCGGGCCGGGCACGCTGCCCCCGTACCCCCACATCAGCGCCGGCGGCACCTGCGAGTGCATCCGCACCCACACCGGCCGCAGCGCGATCTCGATCACTTCCCGCCCGTCCCGGCCGGGCCGGATCACGGGCGGCACGGTCAGCGGATCCGAGTAGGGGACCAGCTCACCGTCCGTGCCGGCGGCGCTGCCCGACACGGCCGCGACGATCCTGGCGGCGATGTCCTCGATGGCCTCGTTCATGTTTCCCCCGTGACGCAGTGACGACCATGCGTCAGTGAGGACAGAACCCCGCGCCGAGGAGTTGCCGTTCCCGCCTCATCCGGCCGAAACCTTTCCGTCGCCGCCGGGCAGCGGCGCGAGCGCCAGGCCGCTGACGAACCGCCGCCCCGCCCCGGTGAACGGGTCGGTGAACTTCAGGGACCGGGCGAGGAGCTGCAGCGGACGGGTGTGGTCCTCCGGGCCGTCCTCCCGCACCACCGGATACAGCGGGTCGTGCAGGATCGGTATGCCCAGCCGGTTCAGGTGGACCCGCAGCTGGTGGGTCCGGCCGGTCGACGGCACCAGCCGGTACCGGCCGAGCCCGCCCCGGTGCTCGATCAGCTCGACGCGGCTCTCGCTGTTCGGCTCGCCCGGCTCCTCGCGGGCCGTCAGCACCCCCCGCTCCTTCACGATCCGGCTCCGTACGGTGACGGGCAGCGCGAGGCCGGGATCGTACGGGGCCACCGCCTCGTACTCCTTGCGCACCCGCCGGTCCCGGAACAGCGTCTGGTACGCGCCCCGGTCCTCCGGCCGTACGACGAACAGCGCCAGCCCCGCCGTCAGCCGGTCCAGCCGGTGCGCTGGCTGGAGCTCCGGCAGCCGCAGACCGCGCCGCAGCCGCGCCAGCGCGGTCTCGGTCACGTGCCGCCCCCGCGGTGTGGTGGCCAGGAAGTGCGGCTTGTCGGCGACCACGATGCGCTCGTCGCGGTACACGATCCCGACCTCGAACGGCACCCGCTCCTCGGGCGGCACGTCCCGGTGGAACCACAGATGGCGCCCCGCCGCGTACGGCTCGTCCGCACGGACGGCGGCCCCGTCCGCACCGACGAACCGGCCCTCCGCGAGCATCGCCTCCACCCGCGCCGCACCGATGGCCCCCGCGTACCGCGCGAGCAGGTGGTCCCGCACGGTCGGCCACGTCCCGGCGGGGTCGGCGGGCAGCCGCAGCCGCACCGGGTCGACCCCCGCGACCTGCGGCAACGGCGCCGCGGGCGCTTTCGTTCTCCGTCTCACGGCCCCACGGTAAACCCCCGCGCCCGCATGCCCGCCGCCGCCGGCCGGCCGGTCGCCACCGCCCGCGGACTCAGCGGAGCCGTACGGTCACCTCGCCGGTGCCCCGTGCGGAGCCGCCGCCGACCACCCGCACACGGAACGGCCGGTCCGTGCCGCTCGCGCGGACCCGCAGCCACGCCCCCGGGGACGGGGGCCCGTCACCCGCCGGGCGCCCGTCCCCGCCCCCGACGGCGTGCTCGTCGCCGACGCCGTCGCCGTCGTGCCGGAGGGTGTACGTGGCGGCCGGCGCACCCCCGCGGTCCGGCACCGTGACACTGCGGCCGTCCTCGGCGCCCGGGGCGACCAGCAGCGTCAGGCCCTCCGGCCAGTCGCCGTCCGGCCGCCGGTCGTCCGCGCCCAGCGGCAGCACCGCGCCCGGCCGCACGTACAGCGGCAGGCTGTCGAAGCCGTGGCGCTCGCGCCGCCAGCCCGGCCCGCTGACCGTCTCGCCGGTCAGCAGGTGCGTCCAGACGCCGCCGGGCAGGTAGAACTCCACCTCGCCCTCCGCCGTGAAGACCGGCGCCACCAGCAGGTCCGGGCCGAGCATGTACTGCCGGTCGAGCGTCCGGCAGGCCGGATCGTCCGGGAACTCCAGCAGCATGGGCCGCATCAGCGGGACCCCGCTGCCACGGGCCTCCACGGCCGCCCCGTACAGGTACGGCATCAGCCGGTGCTTGAGCTCGGTGAACTGCCGGGCCACCTGCACCGCCTCGTCGCCGAACTCCCACGGCACGCGGTACGACATGTTGCCGTGCAGCCTGCTGTGGGACGACAGCAGGCCGAAGGCCAGCCAGCGCTTGAACACCGCCGGGTCCGGCGTGCCCTCGAACCCGCCGATGTCGTGGCTCCAGAAACCGAACCCGGACAGGCTCAGCGACAGCCCGCCGCGCAGCGACTCGGCCATCGCCCCGAACGACGCGAAGCAGTCCCCGCCCCAGTGCACCGGGAACCGCTGCCCGCCCGCCGTCGCCGACCGCGCGAACAGCACCGCCCCGCCCGCGCCGCGCTCCTCCTCCAGCAGCCCGAAGACGCACTCGTTGTACAGCTGCGCGTAGTAGTTGTGCATCCGCTCCGGGTCGGAGCCGTCGTGCCACACGACATCGGTGGGCACGCGCTCGCCGAAATCGGTCTTGAAGCAGTCCACGCCCTGGTCGAGCAGCGCCCTGAGCTTCGACCGGAACCAGTCCCGCGCCCCCGGGTGCGTGAAGTCGACCAGGGCCATCCCGGCCTGCCACAGGTCCCACTGCCAGATGTCGCCGCCGGGCCTGCGCACCAGGTAGCCGAGGTGCGCTGCCTCCTCGAACAGCGCCGACTTCTGGGCGACGTACGGGTTGATCCACAGGCTGATCCGTAGCCCCCGCTCCTTGAGCCGGGCCAGCATGCCCCCCGGGTCCGGGAAGGTGTCCGGATCCCAGCGGAAGTCGGTCCACTGGTACTCGCGCATCCAGAAGCAGTCGAAGTGGAAGACGGACAGCGGGATGCCGCGCTCCGCCATGCCGTCCACGAAGGACGTGACCGTCTCCTCGTCGTACGCCGTGCAGAAGGACGTCGTCAGCCACAGGCCGAACGACCACGCGGGCGGCAGCGCCGGCCGCCCGGTCAGCGCCGTGTACCGCGCCAGCACCTCCTTCGGCGTCGGCCCGGCGACGACGTAGTACTCCAGCGTCTGGTCCTCGACGCTGAACTGCACCTGCCCGACCGACTCGGAGCCGACCTCGTACGACACCCTCCCGGGGTGGTTGACGAAGACGCCGTACCCGCGCGAGGAGAGATGGAAGGGCACGTTCTTGTACGCCTGCTCGCTGCTGGTGCCGCCGTCGGCCTGCCAGATGTCGACGCTCTGGCCGTTCTTCACGTACGGCGTGAAGCGCTCGCCGAGCCCGTACACGTACTCGCCGACACCGAGCGCGAGCTGCGCGACCATGTGGTGCCCGCCGTCACCGGTCGTGGCGAAGGCCGTGCCCTTCTCCTCGACGGCGGTCAGCCGCCGCCCGCCGGCGTCCAGGAAGGTCAGCCCCCAGGGTCCGTCCCGGTCGAGGCGGACGGTGAGCGGCCCGCTCGTCAGCTCGGTGACGGAGCCCTCGCGCCGCGTCCGGGCCGCGTACGGCGCCGGGGCGTCCGCCAGGGCGAAGTCGGGCCCGCGGTGGGCCTTGCCGGCGTGGTGGGTGGTGCGGACGCCGATGACGCCCTCGGCGGGTGAGAAGCACTCCACCGTCAGCAGCGGCGAGTTGAGGGTGTGCCCCCGGTGCTCCACGCGTCGCACGGCCGCGTACGCGGTGAAGCGGTCGTCGCCGACGTGCAGGTCGCGCACTTCGGTGGCGTACGAGATCCGGACGCCGTCGCGCAGCAGCCAGAAACCGTCGGTGAACTTCATGCGGCTCTCACGGAGACGTAGGTGTCCAGGACCGCGGCGATCCGGTCCACGGCGGCACGGTCGCGCGGGACGGGCGGGTACGCCTCCCCCTCGCCGGCCCCCCACGCGGTGGCGACGGCGACCGGGTCCTCGCCGGTGGCCGCGCCCGCGGCGAGGGCAGCGGCGCCGAGGGCGACGAGCTCGGTGGTACGGGGCACGACGACGGCCCGCCCGGAGAGCCGCCGCACGGTCGCGAGCCAGGCACGCCCCCGCGCGCCGCCCCCGACGAGCCGCAGGGGGGCCTCCGCCACGGCACCCGGCAGCGCGTCGAGCGCGCGCAGCACCGTGAACGCGGCGCCCTCGTACGCGGCGCCCAGGAGCTGCTGCGGGGTGGTGGCGTGGCGCAGCCCGGTGAGCAGCCCGGCGGCGCGGGGCAGGTCGGGGGTGCGCTCCCCGTCCAGGTAGGGCAGCAGGACCGCCTCGCCCCCGGGCACGGCGTCCTCACGGTCGAGGCCCAGCAGCCCGGCGACCTTGTCCACGGCGAGCGTGCAGTTGAGGGTGCAGCCCAGCGGCAGGTACGTCCCGGCGCCGTCGGCGGCGGCGAAGCCGGCGAGCGCGGCCGTGGCCGGACGGGTGCGGGTGGCCGCGAAGACCGTGCCGGAGGTGCCCAGCGACACCACCGGGTGGCCGAGGAGCCCCTGACGGCCGAGACCGAGGCCCACGGCGGCGGCCATGTTGTCGCCGGTGCCGGCGGCGACGGGGATGCCCTCCGGCAGGCCGAGCTCCTTCGCCGCGGCCGCGGTCAGCCGCCCCGCGCACGCCGCCCCGCTCGGGGCGACGTCCGGGAGCAGGGAGCCGTCCAGCTCCAGCAGCTCCAGCAGGAACGGGTCGTACGCGCCGGTCGCCGTGTTGTACCAGCAGGTGCCGGAGGCATCGCCGGGGTCGGCCGCGGCCACGCCGCTCAGCCGCTCGGTGAGGAAGTCGTGGGGGAGGCGCACGGCCGCGGCGGCGTCGGCCGCACGCGGCTCGTTCTCCCGCAGCCACCGCCACTTGGCGGCCGTCATGGACGCCACCGGTACGGAGCCGGTGCGCTCCAGCCACCCCTGCGGGCCGAGCTCGGCCGTGAGGGCGGCGGCCTGGGGCGCGGAGCGCGTGTCGTTCCACAGCAGCGCGGGGCGCAGCGCGTGCCCGGTCCCGTCCAGTACCACCAGCCCGTGCTGCTGCCCGGCGACCGCGATGCCGGTCACGGCGCGGGGGTCGACCCCGTCCATGGCGCGGGTGACCGCGTCCACGAGGGCCTGCCACCACAGCTCCGGGTCGCTCTCCCGGGCCCCGTCCCTCCCGGTGACGACGTGCGGGGCCCGCCCGACGGCGAGGACCCGGCCCGAGGCGGCGTCGACGAGGGCCGCCTTGGTGGACTGCGTGGAGCTGTCCACACCGATCACATAGCTGAGTCGGTCCATTTTTTGATCGTACTCAAAACAAATCGTTCCGTGGAAGACACATAGGCGCGTCGGTCTTGCCTTCGCCTCCCTGTCACCCTATTAATAATCTGAGCAAACAAATCGCGACGAGGGACACAGACCATGCCGGAGCGCTTCACCCCCACCCCCGAGGACAGGTTCACGTTCGGCCTCTGGACCGTCGGCTGGCAGGGCGTCGACCCCTTCGGCACCGCCACCCGCCCGCCGCTCGACCCGGTCGAGTCGGTGGAGCGCCTGGCCGGCCTCGGCGCGTACGGAGTGACCTTCCACGACGACGACCTCATCCCCTTCGGGTCCTCCGGCACCGAGCGCGAGTCCGCCGTCAAGCGGTTCCGCGCCGCGCTGGACCGCACCGGCCTGAAGGTCCCGATGGCCACCACGAACCTCTTCACCCACCCCGTCTTCAAGGACGGCGCCTTCACCGCCAACGACCGCGACGTCCGCCGCTACGCGCTGCGCAAGACGATCCGCACCATCGACCTCGCCGCCGAACTCGGCGCCGAGGTGTACGTGGCGTGGGGCGGCCGCGAAGGGGCGGAGTCCGGCGCGGCGAAGGACGTCCGCGCCGCCCTCGACCGCATGAAGGAAGCCTTCGACCTGCTCGGCGAGTACGTCACCGAACAGGGCTACGACCTGCGCTTCGCCATCGAGCCCAAGCCCAACGAGCCCCGCGGCGACATCCTCCTGCCGACCATCGGCCACGCCCTCGCCTTCATCGAGCGCCTGGAGCGCCCCCACCTGGTCGGCGTCAACCCGGAGGTCGGCCACGAGCAGATGGCCGGCCTCAACTTCCCGCACGGCATCGCGCAGGCGCTGTGGGCGGGCAAGCTCTTCCACATCGACCTCAACGGCCAGTCCGGCATCAAGTACGACCAGGACCTCCGCTTCGGCGCCGGCGACCTGCGGCAGGCCTTCTGGCTGGTCGACCTGCTGGAGAGCGCCGGCTACGCGGGCCCGCGTCACTTCGACTTCAAGCCGGTGCGCACGGACGGCTTCGACGGCGTCTGGGAGTCCGCGAAGAACTGCATGCGCAACTACCTGGTCCTCAAGTCCCGCGCCGCGGCCTTCCGCGCCGACCCCGAGGTCCAGGAGGCCCTGGCGGCGTCCCGCCTCCCCGACCTCTCCCGCCCCACCGCCGACGACGGCCTCGCCGCCCTCCTGGCCGACCCTTCCGCCTACGAGTCCTTCGACCCCGCGGCGGCGGCCACCCGCTCCATGGCCTTCGAGCGCCTCGACCAACTGGCCTGGAACCACCTCCTCGCCGCCCACTAGCGGGTGTCTTCCGGACCGGGCCGCGCGAACCCGGCACGATCCGGAAGGCAGGCCCCGGCGGCGTCGCGCCGGGGCACGGCGCCCGCCGGCCGCCGTCACCGCGTGTGCGGGCCCGGTGTCCGCGGGGATCAGCGCCGGACGCGCACCGCTCCGGAAGGGGCCGCGCCGCGTCCGCGCGGTCGCGCCCCGGCGAGGCGGAGTGTGCGTGCGGACGCTCCCTAGCCGGCCCGCACCACGTAGGCCGCCGGGTCCGCGATCACGTCGCGTACCACCGCCGCCGCGGCGCCCCGCGCCGCGTCCCCCGAGGAGGACGCCCCCCGCAGCCGCCCGCACCCCTCGGGCCACAGGCCCGAGACGACGCGGGCGGTCAGCTCGCGGTCCGCCGCCGTGCCGAGCCACGGCATCAGCCCCCGGTAGATCCCGCCCAGCACCACCGCGTCCGGATCCAGCAGGTTCACCGCTCCCGACACCACCAGCCCGAGCATCCGCCCGGCCCGTTCGAGCGCCGCCACCGTCCGGGCGTCCCCGGCGAGGGCCCGCCGCTCCAGCTCCGCCACGCCCGGCATCCCCGCCGACCCGTCGAGGCCGGCGCCGCGCAGGAGCGCCGCCTGACCCGCGTACTGCTCCAGGCAGCCCCGCGAACCGCACCGGCACTCCGGGCCCTCCGCGTCCACCACCACGTGCCCGATCTCGCCCGCGAACCCGTGAGCCCCGCGCAGCAGCTCGCCGTCCACGACGATCGCGCCGCCCACGCCGATCTCGCCCGACAGGTACAGGAAGCTGCGCACCCGCCCCGGCCCGCCGAACCACAGCTCGGCCAGGGCGGCGGCGTTGGCCTCGTTGTCCGAGCCGACCGGCAGCGCCCGCCCGCCGGGCAGCAGCCCGCCGAGCGCCTGCCCGAACAGCCCCTCCGCCGGTACCCGGTTCCAGCCGAGGTTCGGCGCCTGGCGGACCCGGCCGCCCGACACCAGCCCCGGCAGCGCCAGCCGGACCCCTACCGGCTCCAGGTGCTGCTCCGCCGCCGACCGCAGCGTCCGCGCGGCGATCCGCGCCGCCCGCTCCAGCACCTCGCCGGGCGGTACGCCGCGGTGGTCGAGGTGCTCGGTCAGCCGTACCCGGTCGGTGCCCGCGAGGTCCACCACGCACACCGACACATAGTCGACGTTGATCTCCACGCCGAGCCCGGCCGGTCCGGTGCGCGCCACCCGCAGGGCGGTCCCGGGCCGCCCCGCGTGCCCGCTGAAGGTCTTGCCCGACTCCGTGAGGAAGCCGCTCACCAGCAACTGCTCGACCAGCGACGACACCGCGGCCCGGGTCAGCCCCACCCGCGCCGCCACCGCCGCCCGGGTCGCCTCGCCCTCGTCGTGCACGGCCCTCAGCACCAGGCTCAGGTTGTGCCGCCGCACGGTCGCCTTGTCGGCCTTGGGCTCCAGCGGATCCAGAGTGTCGTTCATCGTGCGGCCGAGCCTATGCGACGTGCCCGCACACGAAGGAGCGGGTCCGGCCACCGGCCGAACCCGCTCTTCTCTGTGTCCGAGGGGGGACTTGAACCCCCACGCCCGATAAAGGGCACTAGCACCTCAAGCTAGCGCGTCTGCCATTCCGCCACCCGGACAAGGTGTCTGTCTCGCGGCCCGTGGCCGTTCCGACGTGGAAAACCATAGCAAACATTCGAGGTGCCCGATCACGCCCCCGCCCGCACCCCGGGAGGGGGCAGGATGGGAGGACTCAGCAGCAGCTACGCGGGAGGAACGAGCGTGAGCGAGTCGAGCACGGCGCGAGCGGCAGGCGTCACGGCGGGCGAGGACGAGGTCACCGACCTCTGCCGCGACCTCATCCGGATCGACACCAGCAACTACGGCGACCACTCGGGCCCCGGTGAGCGGGCCGCCGCCGAGTACGTCGCCGAGAAGCTCGCCGAGGTCGGACTGGAACCGAGGATCATCGAGTCGCACAAGGGGCGGGCGTCCACGGTGGCGCGGATCGAGGGGGAGGACCCGTCCCGGCCCGCCCTGCTGATCCACGGCCACACCGACGTGGTGCCCGCCAACGCCGAGGACTGGACGCACCACCCGTTCTCTGGCGAGGTCGCCGACGGCTGCGTCTGGGGCCGCGGCGCGGTCGACATGAAGGACATGGACGCGATGACCCTGGCGGTCGTGCGCGACAGGCTGCGCAGCGGCCGCAAGCCCCCGCGCGACATCGTGCTGGCCTTCCTCGCCGACGAGGAGGCCGGCGGCACGTACGGCGCGCGCTACCTGGTCGACAAGCACCCGGACCTCTTCGAGGGCGTGACGGAGGCGATCGGCGAGGTCGGCGGCTTCTCGTTCACCGTCAACGAGAACCTGCGCCTGTACCTGGTCGAGACCGCCCAGAAGGGCATGCACTGGATGCGGCTCACCGTGGAGGGCACGGCCGGGCACGGCTCGATGACCAACTCCGACAACGCGATCACCGAGCTGTGCGAGGCGGTCGGCCGGCTCGGCCGGCACACCTGGCCGGTGCGGGTCACCAAGACCGTGCGGTCCTTCCTGGACGAGCTGTCCGATGCGCTCGGCACCCCCCTGGACCCGGAGGACATGGAGGCGACCCTCGCCAAGCTGGGCGGCATCGCCAAGATGATCGGCGCCACCCTGCGCAACTCCGCCGCCCCGACCATGCTCGGCGCCGGCTACAAGGTCAACGTCATCCCGGGGCAGGCCACCGCCCACGTCGACGGGCGCTTCCTGCCGGGGTACGAGGAGGAGTTCCTGGCCGACCTCGACCGGATC
Source organism: Streptomyces sp. NPDC051310 (assembly GCF_044455245.1). Classification (NCBI taxonomy): domain Bacteria; kingdom Bacillati; phylum Actinomycetota; class Actinomycetes; order Kitasatosporales; family Streptomycetaceae; genus Streptomyces; species Streptomyces sp. NPDC051310. Next base: position 110,351 of record NZ_JBITEO010000009.1, on the reverse strand, counting down.
CTCGGGCCGCGCGTGCGGCGCGAGGACGTGCACGCCGACAAGGCGCTGGAGACCAGCTTCGACGGGGACCTGGTGGACGCCATGCAGTCCGCCCTGCGGGCCGAGGACCCGATCGCCCGCGCGGTGCCGTACATGCTCTCCGGCGGCACGGACGCCAAGTCCTTCGACGACCTCGGCATCCGCTGCTTCGGCTTCGCGCCGCTGCGACTGCCGCCGGAGCTCGACTTCGCGGGGATGTTCCACGGCGTGGACGAGCGGGTGCCGGTGGAGGGCCTCAAGTTCGGGGTCCGGGTGCTGGACCGCTTCATCGACGCGAGCTGACGCGCCGGGGTGCCGGCCGGAGCGGAAGGGCGCAGGAGGCGCAGAGGGCGCGGTGGGTGCGGAGGGCGCCGTTCCGTTCCGGGCGGGCGCCCGGCGGGGCGATTAGTCGGCTGAAACGAAACTCCAATAATCGACCGCCTGTGCACATGCGACCGAAAAGGGTGAACGCGGTCATCGCCACGTAGCCCCGTTAATTCCCTCTCGTTACAGGTGGTGCGGTCCGAGGCTGGGATCGCATTGCCAACAAGGAGGAATAATGATCAAGAAGGTCGTCGCTGTTGCGGCCGCCACCGGGGGTCTCGTCCTGGCCGGCGCGGGCATGGCCGTCGCCGACGCGGGCGCTCAGGGTGCTGCCGTGGGCTCCCCGGGTGTCATTTCGGGCAATGTGGTTCAGGTTCCCGTCCACATCCCGGTCAACGTGTGCGGTAACACGATCAACCTCGTCGGCCTGCTGAACCCGGCCTTCGGCAACGTCTGCATCAACGACTGACGTTGTGCGTCGACCCGTGAGGGTTTGAGCCCGGTCGGCCCCGGAGCGCGCGCGACGCGCTCCGGGGCCGGTAAGCATTACGCCTCCGCGCGCTGTGCCCGGAGGTATTCCGGAGCCTGGAAGGCAGGAAACTAGCTATGCGACAGGTCACGCGAAAAGGCCTGACCATCATGGCGGCCGCGGGCGGGGTACTCGCTCTCGGCGGCGGGTACGCACAGGCGCACAACGGCGCCGGCGCCCACGGAGCCGCGTCGAATTCCCCGGGCGTCGCGTCCGGGAATTCGGTCCAGGTGCCGGTGAGCGTGCCGGTGAACGCGTGCGGCAACTCCGTGAACGTCGTGGGGGCGCTCAACCCCGCGTTCGGGAACAAGTGCGCCAACAAGTCGAGCGGTGCCGAGGCGAGCGGCGCGACCAGCAACTCGCCGGGCGTCGCGTCCGGCAACAACGTCCAGGCGCCGGTCAGCGTGCCGGTCAACGCCTGCGGCAACAGCGTCGACGTCGTCGGGGCGCTGAACCCGACCTTCGGCAACGGCTGTGCCAACGGCCACGTGGACAAGCCGGGTCACCCGGGCAACCCCGGTAACCCGGGGAACCCCGGCAATCCCGGCAATCCCGGTAACCCGGGCAACCCTGGGAACCCCGGCAACCCTGGAAACCCGGGGAATCCCGGTACCCCGGGCAACCCCGGTAACCCGGGCAACCCCGGTAAGCCGGGCGAGCCCGGCAAGCCGGGACAGCCGGCCAGCCCCGAGCAGCCCGGTACGCCGGTCGAGCCCAACAAGCCGAACGAGCCCGGCGTGCACACCGGCACCCCGCCGCAGGCGGAGGAGGAGCTGGCGCAGACCGGTGCTTCCGGACTCGGCATGCTGATCCCGGCGAGCGCGGGCCTGCTCATCGGCGGGGCGGTCCTCTACCGCCGCACCCGGCAGGCCTCCTAGTCGCTGCCCGTAGTCACAGGCCTACGCGCGACGACGGAGCGGGCCCCGCACCGCGGGGCCCGCTCCCTGCTGTGTGCCACCTCACCACGTGGCGCGTACCTGACGGATGATGCGCCGGCGCAGCCGCACCCTGCGGCTGCCGTCCCGGAGCAGGCTCAGTCGGTCCAACTCCCAGTGTCCGTACTCGGCATGGTCGGTCAGCAGACGGGTCGCCTCCTTGCGGGAGACCCCGCGAGGTACGTACACGTCGACAAATTCGTATTCCGGCATCGCATCTATTGTGCGGGCAGAGGCCCGGTACGGATAGCGTCTGCACTATGTCTGATGCTGCGCAGCCCACCGCTGCCGAGGTACGCGCCGCCGCCGAGGCCGTCAAAGCCGCACTGGACCGCCACCTGGAGGCGGTCGAGAACCGCACAGGCGATGACGACCCGGCCGTCTACGCCGCGTTCAACGAGCTCGCCGCCGCGGCAGAGGCGTACGACGAGCGTCTCTACGACCGCTACGACGAGGTCACGCCCTTCGAGATCCCGGGCGTCGAGGACTCGCTGCCGCCCTACGAGGGGCCGGACGAGCCGAGCGCGCTGACCGTGCTCATCCGCCGCGACTACGCGGTGGCGGAGCCGCTGCGCCTGCTCGCCCAGGCCCAGCGCACCGCGGACCTGGACCACGGGGAGGAACGCACGGGGGCGGCCGCGGTGGTCGGCACGAGCGTGCACGCGGCGCTCGGCGTGCTCTTCGGCGAGTACGAACCGGACGAGATCGCGTCGCGCCACAAGGAGTTCGGCCTGGAGGAGGGCGACTCCACGCTCTGGGTCGCGGCGGCGGACGAGCTGCCGGAACCCGGCGAGTGGCTGAGCACGCCGTTCGACCAGGCGGATCCGAGCCGGGTGATCTGCCGTTTCGACGTGAGTGCCGTCTTCGACGAGGACGAGCTCCACGGCGACCCGGACGACACCCTCCCCGGCGCCTCCTGACGCCCGGACCACGACGAGGCGGCGCCGCCCCCCCCAGGGGCCGCGCCGCCTCGTCGTCCGTCCGCAAACCCGGGGCTACTCCTCCGGGGCGGCCAGGAGGGACTCCAGCAGAGCCCGCAGACGGGTCGTGCGGGGCGGGGGCGGGATCTCCGCGACGGCGCGAGGGAGCGCCTGGTCGACGCCGTGCACCACCGAGAGGTGGCGTTCCGCGCGGCTGAAGGCGGTGTAGACCCAGGCGCGGTGCAGGCCCTGCGCCGCGTCGCCCGGCAGGACCACCACCGCCGCCGGCCAGCGCATGCCCGCCGCCTGGTGGGCCGTGAGCGCCCAGCCGTGGCGGACCGCCGACTCGACCCGCTCCTTCGGCACGACGACCCGCTCGCCCTCGCAGTCGAGGTGCAGCCCCTCGGCATCGGCCGACACCACCGTGCCCGGGACCGTACGCCCCAGGGCCGGGGCGTACGCGACGCGGTCACCCGGGTCGAAGCCGCCGAAGCGGCCCGGCCCCGGGTTGAGCCGCTGCTTCAGCGCCGCGTTCAGCGCCCGTGTCCCCGCCGAACCGCCGTGGCCGACCGTGATCACCTGGGTCTGTCCGGCCGGCACCCCGATCGCCCGCGGCACCGAGTCCGCGACCAGCTGCACCGTGCGGTGCACCGCCTCGCCCGCGTCCCGGACGGGAACGATCACGACCTCCTTGCCGGGAGCCTCCACCTGGTTCAGCTCGCCGATCCCGATGCCGGAGACCAGCTCACCGAGAGGGCCCGGATCCGGCGTGCGCGAGGCGATGTGCGGGCAGGCCCCTGCCGCCAGGACGTCCGCGAACACCCGTCCCGCGCCGGCCGACCACAGCACCCCCGGATCGCCGCTCAGCACCAGGCGGCAGCCGTCCGGCAGCGACTCGACGAGCATCGCGGCCGTCTCCACGTCCAGCTGCGGGGCGTCCAGCACGACCAGCAGGTCCAGCGCCAGCGCACCCTCCTCGTCCCGGCCCGGCCCCTCCGCGCCCGAGAGCAGACCGGCGACCGTCACCGCGTCCACGGCCGCGTCCGCGCCCAGCCGGCGACGGCCGTTCTCCGTGTACGCGGCCACCGCCGCCCGCAGCCCGAGCCCGCGCGCCGCCGCGGCCAGGGCGAGCGGCTCCGCCCGGGCCGTCTCACCGCCCGTGTGCGCGACCAGTCCGTGCTCGGCGACCGCACGGCTGAGCGCCGTCGGCTCGGCGGCCTCCCAGCGGGCGTCCGGTCCCGTCCTGGCCAGCCGGGCGAGGCCGTCGGCGAGGCTCTCCTCCGCCAGCGCGTACCGGTCGAGCCCCAGCAGGACCGGGACCGGGTCGGCGGCCGGGTCCGCGGTCGCGTCCTCGCTCTCCTCCGCCGCCGCCTCGTCGTCCGGTCCGTCGTGGAAGACCAGTACGGTCCCCTCGGCGATGGCGTGCTGCACCGCCTCGTCCGGATCCGGCACCGACTGCCCGGCGAGCGACGCGCGCACGGCGGCCGCCTCCAGCGCCGTGTGCCCCTCCAGGGCCGCGCGCTGGAGCAGCCGGCCGATGAGCGCGGTCGTCCGGCGCTCGTCGCCGGGCCCGCACGCGGGGCCGAGGAGCGCCCGCGCGAAGCCGTCCGCCTGCTCGGGCCGTACTCCCGGCACCTCCAGCAGCCGCCACGGATCCGCTCGCAGGGCGTCCGCCGCCTGCTCGCCGAGTTCCGTGGCCACCGGCACCGCGAGCGCCTCCGGAGCGCCGCCCTCGGCCAGCACCGCCCGCACGGCCGCCACCGTGTCCGCGCCGGCCGTCCGCGGCGCGGGCGCGCTCACGGGGACCGCCGGGCGCGGGGACGCGGCCGGCGCCGGAGCGGGCCGCCGGGGGGCAGGCGCGGGGGAGTCCAGGAAGGCCGCACCGGGCTTGGCGCCGCTCTCCACGGCACGGACCGCCGCGAGGAGGTCCGCCGCCTTCCCACTGAGCTTGGTGCCCGCCTCGATGGGGCCGCCCTGCTCGGCCTTGCGCTGCTCGATGCGCGCGCGCAGCGCACGCTGGGCGGCCAGCTCGGCCTCCGCCTCCGAAAGCGCCTGGCCCTGCCCTTCCGGCGCCCCTTCCCCGGGCGCCTGCGCGGACTCCTCCGCGCCCTGTTCGGTGGGCTCTTCCGCGGGCTCCGTGGACTGCTCGGCGGGCTCCTCCCCAGGCGTCTCCCCGGCGCCGTCGCCCTCGCCCGCGTCCTCGGCCCCGGCGGAGCCGCCCGGCTCGCCCGTTTCGGCCGGCGCGCCCGGCTCGGGCTCCGCGGCGGTCGGGTCGTCGGAGGAGGAAGGACCGGGGGCGGCCCCCCGGGGAAGCGCGGTCACAGCGTGCTCCAGTCCTGATCGGGATAGCGGTGCACCGGGGCGGACACATCGTCCAGCGCCCGGCGGATCTCGTCAGGAAGACTAAGGCTCTCCACTGACAGTGCCGCCGCGAGCTGCTGCGCGTTGCGCGCGCCCACGATCGGGGCCACCACCCCCGGCCGGTCCCGTACCCAGGCCAGCGCCACCTGAAGCGGGGTCGTCGCCAGCCCGTCCGCCGCCGTCGTCACCGCGTCCACGATCCGGGTCCCCGCCTCGTCCAGGTACGGCTCCACGAACGGTGCCAGCTGCTCCGACGCCCCCCGCGAGTCGGCGGGCGTGGCGTGCCGGTACTTCCCCGTGAGCACACCCCGCCCCAGGGGGGACGACGGGAGCAGGCCCACCCCGAGGTCCCGCGCGGCCGGCAGGACCTCGCGCTCCACGCCCCGCTGCAGCAGCGAGTACTCCATCTGCGTGCTGGCCAGCCTCGCGCGGACCCCGCCGGGCGCCAGCTGCCAGGTCGCCGCCTTCGCCAGCTGCCAGCCGCAGAAGTTGGACACGCCCACGTACCGGGCCCGCCCGCTGGCGACCGCGATGTCGAGCGCCTGGAGGGTCTCCTCCAGCGGTGTCCCCGGGTCGTAGGCGTGGAGCTGCCACAGGTCGACGTAGTCCGTGCCGAGCCGGGCCAGCGACGCGTCGAGCGCCGCGAGCAGATGGCCGCGCGAGCCGTCGAACCGCCGGTCCGGGTCCGGGACGCTGCCCGCCTTCGTCGCGATGACCAGCTCGCGGCGCGGCACGAGCCGCTCCACGAGCTGCCCGAGCAGATACTCCGCCTCGCCGCCCCCGTACACGTCGGCGGTGTCGACGAGGGTCCCGCCCGCTTCCCAGAACACCTTCAACTGGTCCGCGGCGTCGTGCTCGTCGGTGTCCCGCCCCCACGTGAGGGTGCCGAGCCCGATACGGGACACGCGCAGGCCCGTCCGGCCGAGATGCCTCTGCTCCATGGTCGGGAGATTACTGGCCAAGGGCCCACGCGCAGAGACCCCTGTGGACAACTCCGCCCGCTCCGTCCCGCGCCGCCCTCTGCCGCGGCGCGGCCCCGCGCGCTAGAGTCCCGGGCAGGAACGTTACTGATGGGTAAATGAGTGAGGGGACCGGTATGCGGCTCGGCATCAACCTCGGTTACTGGGGCGCCGGCATGGACGGCGACAATCTCGCCGTCGCCCAGGAGGCGGACCGCCTCGGCTACGACGTGTGCTGGGCCGCCGAGGCGTACGGCTCCGACGCCCCCACCGTGCTGGCCTGGGTCGCGGCCCAGACCGAGAACATCGACATCGGTTCCGCGATCATGCAGATCCCGGCCCGCCAGCCGGCCATGACCGCGATGACGGCGGCCACCCTCGACACGCTCTCCGGCGGCCGGTTCCGCCTCGGCCTCGGCGTCTCCGGGCCGCAGGTCTCCGAGGGCTGGTACGGCGTGAAGTTCGACAAGCCGCTCTCCCGCACCCGCGAGTACGTCGAGATCGTCCGCAAGGCCATGGCCCGCGAGCGCCTGACCCACGAGGGCGAGCACTGGACGCTCCCGCTGCCCGGCGGCCCCGGCAAGCCCATCAAGCTGACGGTCCACCCGCAGCGCGAGCACATCCCGCTCTACATCGCCGCCATCGGCCCGAAGAACCTGGAGCAGACGGGCGAGATCGCCGACGGCGCCCTGCTGATCTTCCCGTCCGCCGAGCACCTGGAGGACACCGCGATCCGGCACCTGCGGGCCGGGCGGGAGAAGGCGGGCCTGACGATGGAGGGGTTCGACGTCGTTCCCACCGTCCCCCTGGCCCTCGGCGACGACATCGCCGCCCTCGCCGACACCTTCCGCCCGTACACCGCCCTGTACGTGGGCGGCATGGGCAGCCGCAAGCAGAACTTCTACAACCAGCTCGCCCAGCGCATGGGGTACGAGAAGGAAGCCGCCGAGATCCAGGAGAAGTACCTCTCCGGCGACAAGGCGGGCGCGGCCGCCGCGGTCCCGGAGCAGCTGATCGACCAGACCACCCTGCTCGGCCCGGTGGAGCGCATCGCCGACCGGATGCGGGCGTACGCCGAGGCCGGCGTCACCACCCTCACGCTCGCGCCCGCCGGCTTCACGCTCGACGAGCGGATCGCCGCGCTGCGGGCGGGCACCGAGGCCCTGGAGCGCGCCGGCCTGGTGGACTGAGCCACCGCACCCGGTCACCGCGCCGGAGCAAGTCTGCGGCCGTGGTGGGGGCTCGGGGTCATCCCCGCCACGGCCGTCACGCAGCACAACGCGCCACGGGCCCCCTCGGTTACTCCCCGGCGGCCACGAGCCCGCGCCGCTTCGGCCGGTCCGGCGGCCGCCCGGGCCGCGACCATGGCGTTCGCCCGGTGCGCTCCTCCTTTCGGGGGAGTCGTCCGGTCGTCGTGTTGCCACCACCCTCCCCGCCGCATTTGACTCGTTCTTTGCGGAAGTGCGGGCAAACGGTCGCCCGCCTGCATGGAGGTGCAGTGATGCTCTCGGCCCGAAGCCTGTTCCAGGAGATCATCGACAACGACGACTCCTACCAGCTGTTCTGCTCCATCGCCGCCAGCGGCGAGGCCCAGGGCGGCTGGGAGAACGCCCGGATCGCCGCCCTGGTCCCCGAGAGCATGCGCGAACTCGCCCCCAAGATCACCCGGCACGGAGCCGACGAGGACAAGCACGGCCGCATCTTCACCGCGCTGCTCAAGAAGCGCGGACTCGAACCGGTCCCCGTCCCCCCGGAGACCGACTACACGATGCTGCTGGAGCGGCGCGGCATCGGCCTGACCCACGACAAGCTCCGCCGCGACGAGCCGCTGACCGAGCACGACATCGTCGTGTACCTCTCGCACAGCCGGGTCACCGAACAGCGCGCCGCCGACCAGATGGACATGCTCGTCAAGCACTTCGCCGACCATCCCGAGGTCGGCAAGGCCATCAAGATGATCTGCAACGACGAGGACAACCACCTGGCCTACTGCCACGAGGAACTGCTCCGCCTCGCGCGCGCCGGGCACGGCCGCACCATCCAGCGCACGCTGCGCGAGAGCGCCCTCGCGGAGATCGAGGTCTACCGCGACGTCAGCCTCGCCGTCATGGACCACATGGGCCGCATCCTGGGCTGGCCGCGCCCCAAACGGGCGGCGCTCGCCCTGGGCATCCGGGGCATGTACACCTTCGAGCGGCTCGGCGGCTGGCGGCGCATGGTCGACCTCAGGATGCCGCAGCGGCGCAACGCGCTCGGCGGACCGGCCGAACCCGCCCCGGTGTTCTGACCCGCCGCGGCCGGCACCGCCCGGCGCCGGCCCCTCAGAGCCAGCCCCGGTGCTTGAAGAGCCGGTACAGCCCGACACAGGCGACGGCCATCACCACGAGCACCATCGGATAGCCGAGGACCCACCCCAGCTCCGGCATGTGCTCGAAGTTCATGCCGTAGACGCCCGCCACCATCGTGGGCACCGCGGCCATCGCCGCCCACGCCGAGATCTTGCGCATGTCGTCGTTCTGCCGCACACCCATCTGGGCGAGGTGTGCCGACAGGATGTCCGACAGCAGCCGGTCCAGCCCCTCCACCTGCTCGGTGGCCCGGGTCAGATGGTCGCTGACATCCCGGAAGAAGGGCTGCGCGTGCTCGTTGACGAACGGCACACCCGCCCCCGCGAGACGGGTCATCGGGGCGGCCAGCGGACCGGTGGCCCGGCGGAACTCCAGGACCTGTCGCTTGAAGGTGTAGATCCGCGACGCCGTGTTCTTGGCGTTGCCGTCCGCCGGCTGGAAGACCTCCGTCTCCATCTCCTCCAGGTCGACCTGGAGCTCCCCGGCCACCTCGATGTAGTGGTCCACCACGGCGTCGCTGATCGCGTACAGCACGGACGTCGGCCCGTGCCTGAGCACCTCCGGCTCCGCCTCCAGCCGCTTGCGCACGGCCCCCAGCGGGGCGCCCTCGCCGTGCCGGACGGTCACCACGAACGAGTCGCCCATGAACACCATCAGCTCGCCGGTGGAGACCGTGTCGCTCTCCGGCTCGTACACCACCGGCTTGAGGACCATGAACAGCGAGTCGTCGTACACCTCGAGCTTCGGCCGCTGGTGCGCCTTGAGCGCGTCCTCCACCGCCAGCGGGTGGAGCGCGAACTCCTCGGCGACGTGATCGAACTCGCCCTCCGTCGGCTCGTGCAGCCCGATCCACAGGAAGGCGTCACCGCCCCACGTCCGCGCCTGCTCCAGGGCGTCGGAGAAGTCGGAGGGCCCGTCACTGCGGTGCCCGTCCCGGTAGATGGCACAGTCCACGATCACGGCGCGTATCCTTCCCCCGCCCGGGCCCCCTTGCACCCGCGCGGGGGCCCCGGCCTCCGCCCGGACCGATCCGCCGGCCAGGGCTCGGGGGGTGTCTTGCCGATCACGCCGGGCTCGCGGCGTTCGGCACCGCACCTCGCTGCGTTGTCGTCGGTCGCCGACGGCCCCCGTTGCCCTTGCACGGGAGGTGCCCCCACCGCGTCGGCGCTCCCTCCTCCGCCTTGCGATGCAGGGCACCGAACGCCGCTCACTGATCCGGCCTGATCGACACGAGACCCCCTACGCTGGCAGACATGGCCACGCTGATCCTCGTACGGCACGGACGCTCGACCGCCAACACCGCCGGACTGCTCGCCGGCTGGACGCCCGGCGTCGCCCTCGACGAGCGCGGCGCCGCGCAGGCCGCCGCGCTGCCCGGACGGCTGGCCGGCGTGCCGATCGCGGTCGCCGTCACCAGCCCGCTGCAGCGGTGCCTGGAGACGCTCCGGCCCCTCCTCGACGCCCGCCCCGAGCTGGCGGTGCACACCGACGAGCGGATCGGCGAGTGCCGGTACGGCGACTGGTCGGGGCGCAAGCTCGCCGAGCTCGCCGACGAGCCGCTGATGGACGTCGTCCAGCAGCACCCGTCGGCCGCGGCCTTCCCCGGCGGCGAGTCGATGCGCGCCATGCAGGCGCGTGCCGTCGACGCCGTACGCGAGTGGAACGCGCGCGTGGAGGCGGACCACGGGGAGGACGCGGCCTACGTGATGTGCTCGCACGGCGACATCATCAAGTCCGTCGTGGCCGATGCCCTCGGCATGCATCTCGATCTTTTCCAGCGGATCCATGTGGATCCTTGTTCCGTGACAGTGGTCCGTTACACCCGGCTGCGGCCGTTTCTCGTGCGGCTCGGCGACACCGGGGATTTCGGCGCGCTGATGCCGCGCGAGGACACCCGCGGAGGGGCGGCGGAGGTGGGCGGCGGCGCGGGAGCACCGTGATCGCTCCGCACAGTAGGGTGGACGACGCCGCAGGGCGCCGAAGCTCACCACTCAAGGACGCAAGGGAGAGGGAACGTGTCCCGTCAGGTGTTCCTCTATGACCCACCGGAGCGCTTCGTGGCCGGCACGGTCGGGCTGCCTGGGCGCCGTACGTTCTTCCTGCAGGCGTCCGCCGGCGGGCGGGTCACCAGCGTCGCCCTGGAGAAGACGCAGGTGGCCGCGCTCGCCGAGCGGATCGACGAACTGCTCGACGAAGTGGTCCGGCGCACCGGCGGCAACGCCCCCGTCCCGGCCGTCGCGCCCCCCGACACCACCGACACCGCGCCCCTGGACTCGCCCATCGAGGAGGAGTTCCGGGTCGGCACGATGGCGCTGGCGTGGGACGGCGAGAACCAGCGCATGATCGTCGAGGCCCAGGCGCTCGTCGAACTCGACGCGGACACCGAGGAGGACCTCGCCGAGGCCGAGGAACGGCTGCTGCAGGACGAGGAGAACGGCCCCCCGATGCTGCGCGTCCGCCTCACCGGCGCGCAGGCCAGAGCCTTCGCCAAGCGGGCGCTCGACGTCGTCAACGCCGGACGCCCGCCCTGCCCGCTGTGCAGCCTGCCGCTCGATCCGGAAGGACACGTATGCCCGCGTCAGAACGGATACCGCCGGGGAGCCTGACGGTGCCGGACCGGCTCGGCCTGCTCGCCCGGGGGGAACTGACCGTGCGCGGCCAGGTCCGCGAGGCGTCCAACGCGGTCCTGCTGTGTTCCGTCGCGTACGAGGGCCGGGAGGCCGAGTGCGTCTACAAGCCGGTCGCGGGGGAGCGGCCGCTGTGGGACTTCCCGGACGGGACGCTGGCGCGGCGCGAGGTCGCGGCGTACGAGGTCTCCGAGGCGACCGGATGGGGCCTGGTGCCGCCGACGGTCCTGCGGGACGGGCCGTACGGCCCCGGCATGGTCCAGCTGTGGATCGAGGGCGACCCGTCGGCGTCCCTCCTCGCGCTCGTCGACGGCGAGGACCCCGGGGACGGCTGGAAGGCGGTCGGCCTCGCCCAGGTCGCGGAGGACCGTACGGCGCTGCTCGTCCACGCCGACGACGTCCGTCTGCGGCGGCTCGCCGTCCTCGACGCGGTGATCAACAACGGCGACCGCAAGGGCGGCCACCTGCTGCCCGCGGCGGACGGCCGGCTGTACGCCATCGACCACGGCGTCACCTTCCACGTGGACGACAAACTGCGCACCCTGCTGTGGGGATGGGCGGGCGAGCCGCTGCCGGAGGAGGCCCTGGAGGTGCTCGCCGCACTGGAGGCCTCCCTGGCGCCCGGAGCGCGCCTGGCCACCCGTCTGGCGGAGCTGCTCACGGCGGCCGAGGTGACGGCGGTCCGCGAGCGGGTGGCCGCCCTGCGCGCGTCCGGCCGCCACCCGGAACCGTCGGGACGGTGGCCGGCCATCCCGTGGCCCCCGGTCTGACCCCTCCGAGGCGCCCACCTGCACATTCGCGCCCGCGGCGCAAGAGTGCCGTTCGCGTCATGATCCTGCATCCGGTTCGTATCCGGAACACCCGTCCGGTTACGCTCGTGGCATGTATGCCTGGCCCGCTTCTGAGGTCCCCGCCCTGCCCGGCAAGGGCCGCGACCTCCGGATCCACGACACCGCGACCGGCGGACGAGTGACCCTCGACCCCGGTCCCGTCGCCCGTATCTACGTGTGCGGCATCACGCCGTACGACGCGACCCACATCGGGCACGCGGCGACCTACAACGCGTTCGACCTCGTGCAGCGCGTGTGGCTCGACACCAAGCGGCAGGTCCACTACGTCCAGAACGTCACCGACGTCGACGATCCGCTCCTGGAGCGGGCCGTCCGGGACAGCATCGACTGGGTCGCCCTCGCCGAGCGCGAGACCGCGCTCTTCCGCGAGGACATGACCGCCCTGCGCATGCTGCCGCCGCGGCACTACATCGGCGCCGTCGAGGCGATACCCGGCATCGTGCCGCTCATCGAGCGCCTCCTGTCCGCCGGCGCGGCGTACGAGCTGGAGGGCGACATCTACTTCTCCGTCGAGGCGGACCCGCACTTCGGCGAGGTGTCCCGCTACGACCACGAGGTCATGCGGGCGCTGTCCGCCGAGCGCGGCGGCGACCCCGACCGCCCGGGCAAGAAGAACCCGCTGGACCCGATGCTGTGGATGGCCGCCCGCGACGGCGAACCCAGCTGGGACGGCGCGAGCCTCGGCCCCGGCCGCCCCGGTTGGCACATCGAGTGCGTCGCCATCGCCCTGGACCACCTCGGCATGGGCTTCGACGTCCAGGGCGGCGGCTCCGATCTGGTCTTCCCGCACCACGAGATGGGCGCTTCCCACGCCCAGGCGCTGACCGGCGAGCACCCGTTCGCCAAGGCGTACGTGCACGCCGGGATGGTCGCGCTGAACGGCGAGAAGATGTCCAAGTCCAAGGGCAACCTCGTCTTCGTCTCGGCGCTGCGGCGCGCCGGCGTCGACCCGGCGGCCATCCGGCTCACCCTGCTCGCCCACCACTACCGCGCCGACTGGGAGTGGACCGACGACGTCCTCCAGGAGGCCGTGGAGCGGCTCGGCCGGTGGCGCGCGGCGGTCTCCCGGCCCGACGGGCCGTCCGCCGAAGCCCTCGTCGAGGAGGTCCGCGAAGCGCTGGCCGACGACCTCGACACCCCGCGGGCCCTCGCGGCCGTGGACCGCTGGGTCGCGCTCCAGCAGTCCGGCGGCGGCACGGACGAGAGCGCGCCCGGCGTGGTCTCCCGTACCGTCGACGCGCTGATGGGCGTGGCGCTCTAGGGCATGTCTTGTCGATCACGTCCCGCCTGATCGACAAGACGCCAGGTTGACGCAGACCCGTTCCCGGACCGTGCCGCACCCGCGCGGTCGGGGAGCGGGTTTCGTGCGTCCAGGGGCTGATCCGGTGTCAGGCGGGTGCCTCACGGACCGTCAGCCGCCCGCGGTGGAGGCGGACGTGCCCGGGAACGCGGGGGGGGGGGGGGGGGGGGGGGGGGGGGGGGGGGGGGGGGGGGGCCCGGGGCCCCCCCCCCCCCCCCCCCCCCCCGCCCTGCCGGTCTCACTCCTCGGCCGGGCCGCCGTCCTCGTCGCCCGCCTCGGGCTCCCGCTTGGGGGGCTTCGGCGGCCGCGTCCGCCCGCTCGACGTGTCGCGCAGGTAGGAGCTGTCGCCCATGTCCGTCGCATGCCCGGGCCCGCCGCCCGGCCCCGCCGCCGGCCCCGCGCCCGGCCCGGTGGCCGGTCCGCCGTCGCGCCGCCGCAGGTACCGCTCGAACTCCCGGGCGATGGCCTCGCCCGAGGCCTCCGGCAGCTCCGCCGTGTCCCGGGCCTCCTCCAGCGTCTGGACGTACTCCGCAACCTCGCTGTCCTCGGAGGCGAGCTGGTCCACGCCGACCTGCCAGGCCCGTGCGTCCTCCGCCAGCTCACCCAGTGGGATGCGCAGGTCGATGAGGTCCTCCAGCCGGTTGAGCAGCGCCAGCGTCGCCTTCGGGTTCGGCGGCTGGGACACGTAGTGCGGCACCGCGGCCCACAGGCTCACCGCCGGGACGCCCGCGTGCGTGCAGGCCTCCTGGAGGATGCCGACGATGCCCGTCGGCCCTTCGTACCGGGTCTCCTCGAGGTCCATCGTGCGCGCCAGGTCCGGGTCGGACGTGACGCCGCTGACCGGCACCGGCCGGGTGTGCGGGGTGTCGCCGAGCAGCGCGCCCAGGATCACCACCATCTCCACGCCCAGTTCGTGGGCGAAGCCGAGGATCTCGTTGCAGAACGAGCGCCAGCGCATCGACGGTTCGATGCCGCGGACCAGCACCAGGTCCCGTGGCTTGTCGCCACCCACCCGCACCACGGAGAGCCGGGTGGTCGGCCACGTGATCTTCCGCACCCCGCCGTCCAGCCACACCGTGGGGCGGTTGACCTGGAAGTCGTAGTAGTCCTCGGCGTCGAGCGCCGCGAACACCTCTCCCTTCCACTCCCGCTCCAGGTGAGCGACCGCGGTGGAGGCGGCGTCGCCGGCGTCGTTCCAGCCTTCGAACGCGGCCACCATGACCGGGTCGATCAGCTCGGGAACCCCCTCGAGCTCGATCACCCAGGCCTCCTTCCGAAGTTCCGTGCGTACGAACCAACCTTACGGCTTCGCATGCCCCCCACCGCAGCCCCTGTACACGTCCGAGTGCTCTGTTCGACCTGGCGGGACGCACGGACGAGGGCGGCTCCCCCGGAGCCGCCCTCGTCGTCGCACGACCCCGCGGGATCAGGCCTTCTTGCCGAGCATGTCCTCGACCCTGCTGCGGATGTCGTCCGTCGCCAGGCCCCGGATCGTCAGCGTCGTACGGCGGCGCAGCACGTCGTCCGCCGTCTCGGCCCACTCGTGGTCGCGGGCGTAGGCGACCTGTGCCCAGATCTCCGGCGCGTCCGGGTGGATGCGCTCGGCGAGCTCGGGGCTCTCGTAGGCCATGCGCGCGATGTCGAACGACAGCGAGCCGTAGTGCGTGGCCAGGTGGCGGGCGGTGTCCGCGGCCATGCGCGGGCCGGGCGTGCCGCCGTCGACCAGCAGCCGGTGGGCGACCGCGTTCGGGTTGGCTATGCCGGGCAGCGGGAGCTTCTTCGGCAGGGCCGAGATCGGCTCCATGTCCTCGCCGAGCGGTCCGCCGGGCAGGGACGCCAGCTTGTTCATCACCGTACGGCCGATGTGGCGGAAGGTCGTCCACTTGCCGCCGGCCACCGAGAGCATGCCGCCGCGGCCCTCGGTCACGACCGTCTCGCGCTTGGCCTTGGAGGTGTCGCCGGGGCCGCCCGGCAGCACCCGCAGACCGGCGAAGGAGTACGTGATCAGGTCACGGGACAGCTGCTGGTCGCGGATGGAGAAGGCGGCCTCGTCCAGGATCTGGGTGACGTCCTTGTCGTTGACCGCCACCTCGCCCGGATCGCCCTCGTACTCCTCGTCGGTCGTACCGAGCAGCAGCATGTCCTCCCAGGGGAGGGCGAAGGTGATGCGGTACTTGTCGATCGGGGTGGCGAGCGCGGCCCGCCAGGGGGCGGTCCGCTTCAGGACCAGGTGCGCGCCCTTGGAGAGGCGGATGGACGGGGCCGCGTTCGGGTCCTCCATCCGGCGCAGGTGGTCGACCCAGGGTCCGGTGGCGTTGAGGACGAGACGGGCGTCGACGCCGAACTCCTCGCCGCCCAGCCGGTCCCTGAGGTCCGCGCCGGTGACCCGGCCGCGGGTGAAGCGCAGGCCGGTGACCTCGGCGTGGTTGAGGACGGTGGCGCCCGCGTCGACCGCGGCGCGCACCGTCATCAGCGCCATGCGCGCGTCGTTCATCTGGTCGTCGCCGTAGACGGCCACGGCCTTGAGGTTGTCGGTGCGCAGCTCGGGCACGTCCTGGGCGGCCTTGGCGGGGCTGAGCAGGTGGCCGACGCCGTCGCCGAAGGCGGAGAGCGCCGAGTACGCGAAGACGCCCGCGCCGAGCTTGGCGGCGCCGTGCGGCCCGCCCTTGTAGACCGGCAGGTAGAAGGTGAGCGGGTTCGCCAGGTGGGGGGCCACCTGGCGGGAGACCGCACGGCGCTCGAAGTGGTTCTCCGCGACCAGCTTCACCGCGCCGGTCTGCAGGTAGCGCAGACCGCCGTGGAGGAGCTTGGAGGAGGCGGAGGAGGTGGCGCCGGCGAAGTCGCCGGCGTCCACCAGGGCCACCCGCAGCCCGGACTGCGCGGCGTGCCAGGCCGTGGAGATGCCCAGGATGCCGCCGCCGATCACCAGGAGGTCGTAGGTGGCCTTGGAGAGCTGCTCCCGCGTTTCGGCACGGCTCGGCAGGGAACCGGCAGCCGGGTGCGTCCCGAGGGCGGGGACGCTCTGCAGGGTGGTCATGTCGATTTACTCCTCGTCCTCGATCCAGCCCATGGTCCGCTCGACGGCCTTGAGCCAGTTCTTGTACTCGCTGTCACGCTTGTCAGCGTCCATGCGGGGGGTCCACTCGGCGGCCCTGCGCCAGTTGGCGCGCAGCGCGTCGGTGTCGGGCCAGAAGCCGACGGCCAGGCCGGCGGCGTAAGCGGCGCCGAGGCAGGTGGTCTCGGCGACCATCGGGCGCACCACGGGTGCGTCGAGGACGTCCGAGAGCGTCTGCATCAGCAGGTTGTTGGAGGTCATGCCGCCGTCGACCTTGAGGGCGGCCAGCTCGACGCCGGAGTCCTTGGTCATGGCGTCGGTGATCTCGCGGGTCTGCCAGGCCGTGGCCTCCAGGACCGCGCGGGCGATGTGCGCCTTGGTGACGTACCGGGTGAGGCCGGCGATCACACCGCGGGCGTCGGAGCGCCAGTACGGGGCGAACAGACCGGAGAAGGCCGGCACGAAGTACGCGCCGCCGTTGTCCTCGACCGATGAGGCCAGGGTCTCGATCTCCGCGGCGGTGCTGATCAGGCCCATCTGGTCGCGCATCCACTGCACCAGGGAGCCGGTGACGGCGATGGAGCCTTCCAGGGCGTACACCGGGGCCTGGTCGCCGATCTTGTACCCGACGGTGGTGATGAGACCCGAGTAGGAGTTGATGATCTTCTCGCCGGTGTTCAGCAGCAGGAACGTTCCCGTGCCGTACGTCGACTTCGCCTCGCCCTCGGAGAAGCAGGTCTGGCCGAACAGCGCCGCCTGCTGGTCGCCGAGTGCGGAGGCCACCGCCACGCCGTCCAGGACGCCGCCCTTGACGTGGCCGTACACCTCGGCGGAGGAGCGGATCTCGGGCAGCACGGCCGCCGGGATCTCCATGGACTGGAGGATCTTGTCGTCCCACTCCATGGTGTGCAGGTTCATCAGCATGGTGCGGGAGGCGTTGGTGACGTCGGTGACGTGGTGACCGCCCTCCGCGCCGCCCGTCAGGTTCCAGATGACCCAGGAGTCCATGGTGCCGAAGAGGATCTCGCCGCGCTCGGCGCGCTCGCGCAGGCCCTCGACGTTGTCCAGCAGCCAGCGGACCTTGGGGCCGGCGAAGTAGGAGGCGAGGGGCAGGCCGGTCTCGCGGCGGAAGCGGTCCTGGCCGACGTTGCGGCCGAGCTCCCGGCAGAGCGCGTCGGTGCGGGTGTCCTGCCAGACGATGGCGTTGTGGACGGGCTCACCGGTCCGCTTGTCCCACAGCAGGGTGGTCTCGCGCTGGTTGGTGATGCCGATGGCCTTGACGTCGGCGGCGGTGATGCCGGCCTTGTCGATGGCGCCGGCGACGACCTCCTGGACGTTGGCCCAGATCTCGGCGGCGTCGTGCTCCACCCAGCCCGGCTTGGGGAAGATCTGCTCGTGCTCCTTCTGGTCGACGGAGACGATGCGCCCGTCGCGGTCGAAGACGATGCAGCGGCTGGAGGTGGTGCCCTGGTCGATGGCCGCGATGAACGGCCCCGCGCCGTGGGAGGAGGTGCTGGTGGTGTGTGCGTCGGTCACGGTTGCTCCCGGAAGTCGGTGAGAGGACGAAGGACGGCTCAGGCGAACGCGATGTTGTAGATACCCGCGGCGAGCGCTCCGCCGATCAGCGGGCCGGCGACGGGGATCCAGGCGTAGCCCCAGTCGGAGCCGCCCTTGTTCGGCAGCGGGAGGAGGGCGTGCACGATCCGGGGGCCCAGGTCGCGGGCCGGGTTGATCGCGTAGCCCGTCGGGCCGCCGAGCGAGAGGCCGATGCCGACCACGACCAGTGCGGTGATCAGCGCGCCGAGCGTGCCGAGGCCCTTGCCGCTGTCGTTCAGGCCCTGCGTGAGGACCGCGAGGACCAGGACGACGGTGCCGATGATCTCGGTGGCGAGGTTCTGCCAGACGCTGCGGATCTCCGGGCCGGTGGAGAAGACGCCCAGGACCGGTCCGGCGTGGCTCTTCGCCTCGTCGTGCGGGCCCTCGATGGCCTTCTCCGCGGGGTCGCCCACGATCTCGGGGTCGGTGAGGTGCGCGTGGAACTGGCCGTAGTAGGCGATCCAGACCAGCGCGGCGCCGACCATGGCGCCGAGGAGCTGTCCCGCGAAGTAGACGGGGACGTTGCTCCAGTCCCCGTCCTTGATCGCGATGCCGACCGTGACAGCCGGATTGAGGTGGGCGCCGGACAGGGTGCCTGTCATGTAGACCGCGGTCAGGACCGCGAAGCCCCACCCGAAGGTGATGGCCAGCCAGCCGGCGTTCTGCGCCTTCGAGCGCTTGAGTACGACGGCGGCGACGACGCCACCGCCGAGCAGGATGAGTACGGCGGTACCAATGATCTCGCCGATGAAGATGTCGGAGCTGGACACCCGCGACTCCTTTGTCCTTCGTCCAGGGGAAGGCGAACCCCGGGTCCCTCCGGTGGTCCGCGCCCTCGGCTGAGGGCGTTAACCGGCCTCCTGGCGTTGCCATACTGTACCGCGATTGCCGGTAAGTGTTCGACAATGCCGACCGATGAACGGCAGTTTTGCCCCCGGGTAAACGTGGCGTCAAGGGTTCCGCTGGCCGAAATGCCATCGTTACCGGAGGGAAGCCGGAGGCGTCAGAAGCGCCCGGCGCCGAGGTCGCGGGAGACCGCCCGGGCGCAGTCCCGTACCGCCGCCACCAGCTCGGAGCGCAGCTCGCCGCCGCCGTTGCAGACGCGCTCCACCGCACCCGTGATGGCCACCGCGCCGACGGGCATCCGCCGCCGGTCGTGGATCGGTGCCGCCACCGACGCCACGCCGTCCCAGGTCTCCTCCACGTCCGCGGCCCACCCGCGCGCGCGGGTCATGTCCAGGACGGACTCGAAGTCCTCCAGGGAGGTGACGGTGCGCGGCGTGAACGCCTCCCGCTCCACCTCCAGGGCCTCACTGTGCGCCACCGGGTCGTACGCCGACAGCACCTTGCCGAGCGCGGTGGAGTGCAGCGGCTGCATGGCGCCGACCTCCAGGACCTGGCGGCTGTCGTCCGGCCGGAAGACGTGGTGGATGACGAGGACGCCGTGCTGGTGCAGGACGCCGAGGTGGACGCTCTCGCCGCTGGAGCGCGCCAGGTCGTCCGTCCATACCAGCGCGCGGGCGCGCAGCTCGTGCACGTCCAGGTAGCTGTTGCCCAGGCGGAGCAGCTCCGCGCCCAGCTGGTAGCGCCCGGAGGCCGGGTCCTGCTCGACGAAGCCCTCCGCCTGGAGGGTGCGCAGGATGCCGTGCGCCGTGCCCTTGGCGAGCTCCAGCGACGAGGCGATGTCGGACAGTCCGAGACGGCGCTCCCCACCCGCGAGCAGTCGCAGCATCGCCGCCGCCCGTTCAAGCGACTGGATGTTCTTCGGCATCGCCCCGGCCCTTCTTCCTCAGTTCGACAATGCTGAACACTATCGGTCGTTGCCGACCTTGAGCCACATGGAGGAACCCCGGAACCGAGCAGGACCGGACACGCCCCCCGACAACACGGTGACAGCATGCCGTCCGCCACGTGGGACACCATGTCCGCGGCGGGGGGTACGCGGTTAGTCTGGCCCGGTGCGCCTTCCCCGCCGGGAGGTGCAAAGCCGACAGCCGTCGCATCCCAGGGAGCACATCCATGGCCTCGTTGCCGACCCCGTCCGCTGACAGCGCCCACGTCACTGACAGCAGGACCCGAGCCGCCGCCCTCCGTGAGGCCCTCGCCACCCGCGTGGTCGTGGCCGACGGTGCCATGGGCACCATGCTCCAGGCGCAGGACCCCACCCTCGAGGACTTCCAGAACCTGGAGGGCTGCAACGAGGTCCTCAACATCACCCGTCCCGACATCGTGCGCTCGGTTCACGAGGCGTACTTCGCCGTCGGCGTCGACTGCGTGGAGACCAACACCTTCGGCGCGAACCACAGCGCCCTGGGGGAGTACGACATCTCCGAGCGCGTCCACGAGCTGTCCGAGGCGGGAGCCCGGATCGCCCGCGAGGTCGCCGACGAGTTCACCGCCTCCACCGGCCGGCAGCGCTGGGTCCTCGGCTCCATGGGCCCCGGCACCAAGCTGCCGACGCTCGGCCACGCCCCCTACACCACGCTCCGCGACGCCTACCAGCAGAACGCCGAGGGCATGATCGCCGGCGGCGCCGACGCGCTGCTGGTGGAGACCACCCAGGACCTGCTGCAGACCAAGGCCGCCGTCCTGGGCGCCCGCCGCGCCCTGGAGGCCACCGGCACCGACCTGCCGCTGATCGTCTCCGTGACCGTGGAGACCACCGGCACCATGCTCCTCGGTTCCGAGATCGGCGCGGCCCTGACGGCGCTGGAGCCGCTCGGCATCGACATGATCGGACTGAACTGCGCCACCGGCCCGGCGGAGATGAGCGAGCACCTGCGCTACCTGGCCCGGCACTCCCGCATCCCGCTGTCGTGCATGCCCAACGCCGGTCTGCCCGTGCTGGGCAAGGACGGGGCGCACTACCCGCTGACCGCGCCGGAGCTGGCCGACGCGCAGGAGAACTTCGTCCGCGAGTACGGGCTGTCGCTGGTCGGCGGCTGCTGCGGTACGACGCCGGAGCACCTGCGCCAGGTCGTCGAGCGGGTGCGCGACCTGGCCCCGGCGCCGCGTGAGCCGCACCCCGAGCCGGGTGCCGCCTCGCTGTACCAGACCGTGCCGTTCCGCCAGGACACGTCGTACCTGGCGATCGGCGAGCGGACGAACGCCAACGGCTCCAAGAAGTTCCGTGAGGCGATGCTGGAGGGCCGCTGGGACGACTGCGTGGAGATGGCCCGCGACCAGATCCGCGAGGGCGCCCACATGCTCGACCTGTGCGTCGACTACGTCGGACGGGACGGCGTGGCGGACATGGAGGAGCTCGCGGGACGGTTCGCCACCGCCTCCACGCTGCCGATCGTGCTGGACTCCACCGAGGTCGAGGTCCTCCGCGCCGGGCTGGAGAAGCTCGGCGGCCGCGCCGTGATCAACTCGGTGAACTACGAGGACGGCGACGGCCCCGAGTCGCGGTTCGCGAAGGTCGCGGCCCTGGCCAAGGAGCACGGGGCGGCGCTGATCGCGCTGACCATCGACGAGGAGGGCCAGGCCCGTACGCCGGAGAAGAAGGTCGAGATCGCCGAGCGGCTGATCGCGGACCTGACGGGCAACTGGGGCATCCATGAGGAGGACATCCTCATCGACACCCTGACCTTCACCATCTGCACCGGCCAGGAGGAGTCCCGCAAGGACGGCATCGCCACCATCGAGGCGATCCGCGAGCTCAAGCGGCGCCACCCGAAGGTGCAGACCACGCTGGGCCTGTCGAACATCTCCTTCGGGCTGAACCCGGCGGCCCGGATCCTGCTGAACTCCGTCTTCCTGGACGAGTGCGTCAAGGCGGGCCTGGACTCGGCGATCGTCCACGCGTCGAAGATCCTGCCGATCGCCCGGTTCGACGAGGAGCAGGTCACCACCGCCCTGGACCTCATCCACGACCGGCGCACCGAGGGCTACGACCCGCTGCAGAAGCTGATGGCGCTCTTCGAGGGCGCCACGGCCAAGTCCCTGAAGGCGGGCAAGGCCGAGGAGCTGGCGGCGCTCCCGCTGGAGGAGCGGCTCAAGCGGCGCATCATCGACGGGGAGAAGAACGGCCTGGAGGCCGACCTCGACGAGGCGCTGACGACCCGGCCGGCGCTGGACATCGTCAACGAGACGCTGCTGGACGGCATGAAGGTGGTCGGGGAGCTGTTCGGCTCCGGGCAGATGCAGCTGCCGTTCGTGCTCCAGTCGGCGGAGGTGATGAAGTCCGCCGTCGCCCACCTCGAACCGCACATGGAGAAGGTGGAGGGCGAAGAGGCGGGCAAGGGCACCATCGTGCTGGCGACCGTCCGCGGTGACGTGCACGACATCGGCAAGAACCTGGTCGACATCATCCTGTCCAACAACGGCTACAACGTCGTCAACCTCGGTATCAAGCAGCCGGTTTCGGCCATCCTGGAGGCCGCGGACGAGCACAAGGCCGATGTCATCGGCATGTCGGGTCTCCTGGTCAAGTCGACCGTGATCATGAAGGAGAACCTGGAGGAGCTCAACCAGCGGGGCCTGGCCGCCGACTACCCGGTCATCCTGGGCGGCGCCGCCCTCACCCGTGCGTACGTCGAGCAGGACCTCCACGAGATCTACCAGGGCGAAGTGCGCTACGCCCGCGACGCCTTCGAGGGCCTGCGCCTGATGGACGCCCTCATCGCGGTCAAGCGGGGGGTGCCCGGCGCCACCCTGCCCGAGCTCAAGCAGCGCCGCGTCCGCGCGACGAGCGCCGTGCCGGCCGACGAGCCCGCCCCGGAGGGCGGCGTCCGCTCCGACGTCGCCACCGACAACCCCGTCCCGCAGCCCCCTTTCTGGGGCACCCGCGTGATCAAGGGCATCCAGCTCAAGGAGTACGCCTCCTGGCTGGACGAGGGCGCGCTGTTCAAGGGCCAGTGGGGCCTGAAGCAGGCCCGCACCGGTGAGGGTCCGACCTACGAGGAGCTCGTGGAGACGGAGGGCCGGCCGCGGCTGCGCGGCTGGCTGGACCAGCTCCACACCCGGAACATGCTCGAAGCGGCCGTGGTCTACGGCTACTTCCCGTGCGTGTCCAAGGGCGACGACCTGATCATCCTGGACGACAGCGGCAACGAGCGCACCCGCTTCACCTTCCCGCGCCAGCGCCGCGGACGGCGGCTGTGCCTGGCCGACTTCTTCCGCCCCGAGGACTCCGGCGAGACCGATGTCGTCGGGCTGCAGGTCGTCACGGTCGGATCAAGGATCGGCGAGGCCACCGCCGAGCTGTTCGCCGCCGACTCCTACCGCGACTACCTCGAACTGCACGGCCTGTCCGTCCAGCTCGCCGAGGCCCTCGCCGAGTACTGGCACGCGCGCGTGCGGGCGGAGCTGGGCTTCGCCGGGGAGGACCCGGCCGACGTCGAGGACATGTTCGCCCTGAAGTACCGGGGCGCCCGCTTCTCCCTCGGCTACGGCGCCTGCCCCGACCTGGAGGACCGCGCGAAGATCGCCGACCTCCTGCAGCCGGAGCGGATCGGCGTCCACCTGTCCGAGGAGTTCCAGCTCCACCCCGAACAGTCCACGGACGCCATCGTCATCCACCACCCGGAGGCGAAATACTTCAACGCCCGCTGACGGCGCCGCGCGCCGCCGTCAGCGCGGATCAGCGGAACGCGACGTACACTGGTCGGTCCAGTGCAGGCCGGTCGCCGTTCCCCACCGGGGGATTCCCCGCGGGGGCGCGACCGGCCTTCTCGTCCCCGATGGAGGTGTGCCGGATGACCAGCACGGTCCCCGCGTCCTTGACCCGTACGGCCGACGGAGCCGCCCTCCAGGCCGTCTTCCTCGACATGGACGGCACACTGGTCGACACCGAGGGCTTCTGGTGGGACGCGGAGGTCGAGGTCTTCGCCGATTTGGGTCACCGGCTCGACGAGTCCTGGCGCGACGTGGTGGTCGGCGGGCCCATGACCCGCAGCGCCGGGTTCCTCATCGAGGCCACCGGCGCCGACATCACCCTGCCCGAGCTGACCGTGCTGCTCAACGACCGCTTCGAACAGCGGATCGAGCGCGGCGTGCCGATGATGCCGGGCGCCGAGCGGCTGCTCGCCGAGCTCACCGCGCACGACGTCCCCACCGCCCTGGTCTCCGCCTCGCACCGCCGCATCATCGACCGTGTCGTGCGCTCGCTCGGGCCCGAGCGCTTCACGCTCACCGTCGCGGGCGACGAGGTGCCCCGGACCAAGCCGCACCCAGACCCGTACCTGCTGGCCGCCCGCGGAGTGGGTGCCGAGCCGGCGAGATGCGCCGTCATCGAGGACACCGCCACCGGGGTGGCGGCCGCCGAGGCCGCGGGCTGCCGCGTGGTCGCCGTACCGTCCGTCGCCCCCATCGCACCCGCCGACGGACGGGTCGTCGTCCGGTCCCTGGAAGAGGTCGACCTCCGCTTTCTGCGTACATTGATCACGCGGACGAACTGATACGCGCACGGTGCGTGCTGCGTGAATGCAGTCGAAACACAGGGCATCCGGACGGGTGTTTTCCGTGACCGCTGAAAAGGGAATTCGGCGTGATGTTGGTCACGCAGCGTGGTGCTCCCGCGGGCGGTCGAGGGGCGTGACGCCTGGTTCGTGGTCCTTCGGGAGCTGCCATGTGTCCCGATTCATGAGCGGGTGTACGAATCATTCCGGCGCATAGTGATCGACGGTCACGCATTACTCATCACCCTCTGATGCCGCCTCAACTCAAGGTGGTTCCGGCATGCCTGACGCCTCCGACTAATCTCTTGCCGAGAACTTCGCCGCACTAATCCGCGTGTTCGCGTCAAGCCATCAGCCACCGTGAACACAGGTCCGATCGCTCTGTATCCCGGCCCGATCGCCCCGCCCCGACCGGGCGGCCGCGGCGGAGTGCACCGCACGCCGTACCCAGTGCCGGATGAGGAGAACGTCCACGATGAACCGCAAGACCCTGGTGCTGCCGGCCGTAGTGGGCCTCCTGGCCCCCGCGCTCGCCGCCTGCGGAGGCGCGCAGGCCGGCTCCGGCGACCACGACGGCATCGTCGTCGGCACCACGGACCGGTTCACCGCCACCAAGGACGCCTCCGCCCCCTTCGACCCGGCCTTCGCGTACGACGCCGGCGCCTGGAACGTCCTGCGCCAGACCGTCCAGACGCTGATGCGCATCCCGCGCGGCGGCGGCGCGCCGGTGCCCGAGGCGGCCTCCCGGTGCTCCTTCACCGACCGGGCCAGCGAGAGCTACCGCTGCACCCTGCGCGAGGGGCTCGCGTTCTCCGACGGCACGCCGATCACCGCCAAGGACGTGAAGTTCTCCATCGAGCGCGTCCTCGCCATCAAGTCCGACAACGGCGCCGCCGGCCTCCTGGCGAACATCGACACCATCGAGCCCAAGGGCGACGACGAGATCGTCTTCCACCTGAGGACCCCCGACGCCACCTTCCCGTACAAGCTCTCGACGCCCGTCGCGGGCATTCTGAGCAGCGAGAAGTACGACGCCGGCAAGCTCCGCGACGGCTTCCGGATCGACGGCTCGGGCCCGTACACGATGGAGGCCCAGGTCCGGGACGACCGGGTCACGAAGATCGTGTTCACCCGCAACGAGCACTACAAGGGCGACATCAAGCTCCGCAACGACAAGGTCGAGCTGCGCTCCTTCGACGACACCGACGCCATGGGCAAGGCCCTGGAAGCCGGTGACATCGACATGATGACCCGCACGATGTCGCCCGAGCAGATCAAGGACCTGGCCGAGCACCCCAAGGACGGCATCGAGCTGCGCGAGATGCCCGGCCTGGAGATCCGCTACCTCGCCTTCAACACCAAGGCGGGCTCCGTCCAGGACAAGGCCGTCCGCCAGGCCATCGCCGCCGTCGTCGACCGCGACCAGATCGCCGGCAAGGTCTACGGCTCCACCGCGACCCCGCTCTACTCGCTGATCCCCTCGACGATCGCCGCGCACACCAACTCGTTCTTCAACAAGTACGGCGAGCCCAGCCGCCAGAAGGCCGCCGGCATCCTGAGCGGCGCCCGCATCACCACCCCGGTCAAGCTGACGCTGCACTACACGAGCGACTACTACGGGCCGGGCACGGCCAAGGAGTTCGAGGCGCTGCGCGACCAGCTCAACGCCACCGGGCTCTTCGACGTCCGCGTCCAGGGCAGCGTGTGGTCCGAGTTCCGGCCCGCGCAGAAGCGGGGCGAGTACGCCGTCTACGGGCTCGGCTGGGTCCCCGACTTCCCGGACCCGGACAACTACATCGCGCCGTTCCTCGACGCGGACAACTTCCTCAACTCGCCCTACACCAGCAGCGAGGCGCGCAACCGGCTCATCCCGCAGTCGCGCCGCGCCGCCGACCGCAACGCCGCGTCCCCCGCCTTCGAGCAGCTGCAGGAGATCGTCGCCGACGACGTTCCCGTGCTGCCGCTCTGGCAGGGCAAGCAGTACGTCGCCCACCGGGACGACCTGAACGGCGTCGAATGGGCCCTCAACACCTCCTCGGACCTGCAGCTCTGGGAGCTCGGCCGAGGCATCGCCTGACCCACGATGTACCCGGCCGCGCGATGGGCGCGGCCGGCGCCATGAAGATCCAGAGGCAAGGTTCCTGTGAAGGTGCACAACAAGTGGCTGACCGCCCCCCTCTCGGCGGCGCTGGCGGCCGCGATGCTGAGCGGCTGCGGTTCGGAGAAGGGCGCCGCCGGTGACGACGGCGTCACGGTGCTCATCGGCATGTCCGACGACGTCGTGGCGACCGACCCGGCCGCCGGCTACGACCCCGGCTCCTGGCTGCTGTTCAACAACGTCTTCCAGTCCCTGCTCAGCTTCCCCAAGGGCGCCTCGACGCCCCAGCCGGAGGCGGCCGAGAAGTGCGGCTTCGACCAAGGCGGCAGCACCGTCTTCCGGTGCACGCTGCGCGACGGCCTGAAGTTCAGCAACGGCAACCCGCTCACCGCGAAGGACGTCAAGTTCTCCTTCGAGCGGGCCCTGAAGATCAACGACCCGGCCGGCCCGGCCCCGCTGCTCTCCACGATCGACTCGATCGACACCCCGGACGAGCAGAACGTCGTCTTCAAGCTGAAGGTGCCGGACGCCACCTTCCCCAGCAAGATCGCCTCGGGCGCCGGCTCCATCGTGGACCACCGCGAGTACCCGGAGGACGCGCTGCGCAAGGACGGCAAGGCCGTCGGGTCCGGCCCGTACAAGCTGGACTCCTACTCCGAGGGCCAGGCCGTCTTCTCGGTCAACTCCGAGTACAACGGCACCGCCAAGGTGAAGAACAGCGGTGTCACGCTGAAGTTCTACAACGGCGACCGCAAGTCCCTGGGCGAGGCCCTGAAGAAGGGCGACGTCGACGTCGCCTACCGCGGCCTCGCCCCGGCCGACATCGCCGAGCTGAAGGAGTCCACGGCGTCGGGCTCCAAGGGCATCGAGGTCGTCGAGGGCACCAGCGCCGAGGTGCAGCACCTGGTCTTCAACATGAAGGACCCGGTCGTCGGCAAGCTCGGCGTCCGCAAGGCGATCGCGTACCTCGTCGACCGCGACGAGCTCGTCGAGGACATCCACCGGGCGACCGCCTCCTCGCTGTACTCGATCGTCCCGGCCGGCATCACCGGCCACAACACCGCCTTCTTCGACACCTACGGCGACCGCCCGCAGCCCGAGAAGGCCAAGCAGGCGCTGCGCTCCGCCGGGATCACCAGCAAGGTGGAGCTCACCCTGTGGTCGACGCCGAGCCGCTACGGCGCCTCCACCGAGCAGGAGTTGAAGGCGATCGCCAAGCAGCTCAACACCAGTGGCCTGTTCGACGCGACCGTGAAGTCCGCCGAGTACGAGCAGTACGAGAAGGACATCAAGGCCGGTAAGTACGGCGTGTACGTCAAGGGCTGGGTCCCCGACTACCCGGACGCGGACAACTTCACGGCGCCCTTCTTCGGCGAGGGCAACGTCCTCGGGAACAACTACGAGAACAGCCGGGTCGAGGCCATCATCCCCAAGACGGCGGCCTCTCCCGACCGGACCTCCACCGAGGAGGACTACGCGAAGATCCAGGACATGGTGGCCCAGGACCTTCCGATCCTCCCGTTGTGGCAGGCCAAGCAGTACGCCGTGGCGCGCGACGGCATCACGGGCCTGGAGTGGACGCTGGACGCCTCCACCGTCTTCCGCTTCTGGGAGATCAAGAAGGGCTGACGCCCGGCGCGGCAGCGGGCCTGCCCGCAGGCCCCGCACACGAAAGGGGGGTACCCGGCTCCGGCCGGGTACCCCCCTCGGTGCTCTCTCCGCCCCGCACCGCGGCGGGGCCGCGCTCACTGCGCGCCGGGGCGCACCAGTCCGCTCTCGTACGCGTACACCGCCGCCTGCACCCGGTCACGCAGGCCCAGCTTGGTCAGCACATGGCCCACGTGCGTCTTGACCGTCGTCTCGCTGACGAACAGGTCGGCGGCGATCTCCGCGTTCGACAGCCCGCGCGCCACCAGCTTCAGCACCTCGACCTCACGGTCCGTCAGGCTGTTCAGCGCGTCCGGCACCGGCTCCTCGCCGGACGGCAGGTGCCCGGCGTACTTGTCCAGGAGCCGGCGCGTGATGCTCGGCGCCAGCAGCGCCTCGCCCGCGGCGACCACCCGGATCGCCTGCACCAGCTCATGGGCGGGGGCGTCCTTCAGCAGGAAACCGCTCGCACCGGCGCGCAGCGCCTCCACCACGTACTCGTCCAGGTCGAACGTCGTCAGCACGAGCACCTTCGCCGGCCCGTCCCGCCCCGGCCCGGTGATCTGACGGGTCGCCTCCACCCCGTCCATCCGCGGCATCCGGATGTCCATCAGCACCACGTCGGGCTGGAGCGCCCGCACCTGGTCGAGGGCCTGGAGGCCGTCCCCGGCCTCCCCGACCACCGCGATGTCCTGCTCCGCCTCCAGAATCATCCGGAAGCCGGTGCGCAGCAGCGGCTGGTCGTCGACCAGTAGGACGCGGATCGCCACGGGTACTCCTTAGGGGCTCAGCTGACCGTCCCATTCTGCCCTGGCCCCTCGGTCCGCTGCGCCGGGACCACCGGCAGCGGGTACACCGGCGGCGTACCGCCGAACTCCGGGCAGAACGACTGGTGATCGCACCACCCGCACAGCTTCGTCGGCCGCGGCCGCCAGTCGCCCGTCTCCGTCGCCCGGCGGATCGCGTCCCACAGCGCGAGCAGCTTGCGCTCCACCCGCAGCAGATCCGCCTCCACCGGGTCGTACGTCATCACATCGCCGCTCCCCAGGTACACCAGCTGCAGCCGGCGCGGCACCACGCCCTTCAGCCGCCACACCACCAGGGCGTAGAACGTCATCTGGAACAGCGCCCCCTCGCTGTACTCCGGCCGCGGCGCCTTGCCCGTCTTGTAGTCGACGATCCGCACCTCACCCGTCGGCGCCACGTCCACCCGGTCGATCACTCCCCGCAGCCGCAGCCCCGACTCCAGTTCCGTCTCCACGAACAGCTCGCGCTCCGCGGGCTGCAGCCGCGTCGGGTCCTCCAGCGTGAACCACCGCTCGACCAGCTGCTCCGCCTCGGCCAGCCAGCGCGTCAGCCGCTCGCCCTCGGCGTCACCCTCGAACAGCTCCCCGAGCTCCGGCCGCGCCTCCAGCAGCCGCTCCCACTGGCCCGGCACCATCGCCCTGGCCCGCGGAGCCGTACGCTCGGCCGCCGGGGCGTCGAAGAGCCGCTCCAGCACCGCGTGCACCAGCGTGCCCCGCGTCGCCGCCTCGCTCGGCTTCTCCGGCAGCTTGTCGATCACCCGGAACCGGTACAGCAGCGGGCACTGCATGAAGTCGCTCGCCCGCGACGGCGACAGCGAGACGGGCGGCCGGGCGCCCGGAGCGCCGGCCGGACCGGCGCTCGCGGAACCGGCCGGGCCGGCCTCCGGAGAGCCGGGCGGTGTGCTCGGGGAGCTGGAAGGGCTCGTGGTCATGGTGAAGAACCCTACGGCCCGCCACTGACACCGAGCGGCATACCATCGACGCCAGACCCCCCGACATTGCATGATCGTGACTGGCGAGTGACGCTTCGCACCCGAAGGGAACGCGTGAACAAGGACGACGAGAGCGGCGAGACCCCCCGCCCCCGGTCCGACACGGCCGGATCCACGCCCGACAGCGGCAAACCGCAGGGACCGGGCGGCGGCATCCTCATGGGCCGCATCTTCGGCGTGCCCGTGTACGTGGCCCCCAGCTGGTTCCTCGTGGCCGCCCTCATCACCTGGGTGTTCGGCGCCCAGCTCGACCGCGTGCTGCCCGAGCTCGGCAGCGTCCGGTACCTGGTCTCCCTCTTCTTCGCCGTCGCCTTCTACGCCTCCGTGCTCGTCCACGAACTGGCCCACACCGTGGCGGCGCTCCGCTTCAAGCTGCCGGTGCGGCGCATCCAGCTCCAGTTCTTCGGCGGCGTCTCCGAGATCGAGAAGGAATCCGAGACACCGGGCCGAGAGTTCGTCCTCGCCTTCGTCGGCCCGCTGCTCTCCCTGGTCCTCGCGGGAGGCTTCTACGCCGCGATGCACGCCGTCGAACCGGGCACGGTCCCCGGCTTCCTGCTCGGCGGCCTGATGGCCTCCAACCTGCTCGTGGCGGCCTTCAACCTGCTGCCCGGCCTCCCCCTGGACGGCGGCCGCATGCTCCGCGCCGTCGTGTGGAAGGTCACCGGCAGGCCCATGACCGGCACCGTCGCCGCCGCCTGGGTGGGCCGCGCACTGGCCGTCGCCGTCCTCGTCGGCCTGCCGCTGCTCACCCACACCGGCGCCGCCGGCGAGGGGATCAGCGGCATGGAGACCGTCACCGACGCCCTGCTGGCCGCCATCCTCGCCGCGATCATCTGGACCGGCGCCGGCAACAGCCTGCGCATGGCCCGGCTGCGCGAGCACCTCCCCGACCTGCGCGCCCGTACCCTGACCCGCCGCGCGGTCCCCGTCGAGTCCGACACCCCCCTCTCCGAGGCCCTGCGCCGCGCCAACGACGCCGGCGCCCGCGCCCTCGTCGTGGTCGACGGCCAGGGCGAGCCGACCGCGCTGGTCCGCGAGACCGCCATCGTCGGCGTCCCCCAGCACCGCCGCCCCTGGGTCGCGGTCAGCGGGCTCGCGCAGGAGCTCACCGAGGGCATGAAGGTCCCCGCCGAGCTGGCCGGCGAGGCCCTCCTGGAGCGCCTGCGGGCCACCCCCGCCACCGAGTACCTCGTCGTCGAGGAGACCGGCGAGATCTACGGCGTCCTGTCCACGGCCGACGTGGAGCGCGCCTTCGTCCAGGCCATGGCACGGCCCGGTTCGTAAACCCCATACACTGGTCACATGTCCGAACCGACCGGTGCCGCCCGCCGTCGCGGGCCCTTCAAGGTCGGGGACCAGGTCCAGCTCACCGACCCCAAGGGACGCCACTACACGTTCACGCTCGAGGCCGGGAAGAATTTCCACACCCACAAGGGTTCCTTCCCGCACGACGAGCTGATCGGTGCTCCCGAGGGCAGTGTTGTCCGTACCACGGGAAACGTCGCCTACCTCGCGCTGCGCCCCCTGCTCCCCGACTACGTCCTGTCCATGCCCCGCGGCGCCGCCGTGGTCTACCCCAAGGACGCGGGGCAGATCCTGGCCTTCGCCGACATCTTCCCCGGCGCGCGCGTCGTGGAGGCGGGGGTGGGCTCCGGGTCGCTCAGCAGCTTCCTGCTGCGCGCCATCGGCGACAGCGGCATGCTGCACTCCTACGAGCGCCGCGAGGACTTCGCCGAGATCGCCAAGGCCAATGTGGAGCGCTACTTCGGCGGCCCGCACCCGGCCTGGCAGCTCACCGTCGGCGACCTCCAGGACAACCTCTCGGACACCGACGTCGACCGGGTCATCCTGGACATGCTCGCCCCCTGGGAGTGCCTCGACGCCGTGTCCAAGGCGCTCGTCCCCGGCGGCATCCTCTGCTGCTACGTCGCCACGACCACCCAGCTCGCGCGCACCGTGGAATCGATCCGCGAGATCGGCTGCTACGCCGAGCCGCAGCCGTGGGAGTCGATGATCCGCAACTGGCACGTCGAGGGCCTGGCCGTCCGGCCCGACCACCGGATGATCGGACACACCGGCTTCCTGGTCACCGCCCGCCGCCTCGCCGACGGCGTCGAGCCCCCGATGCGCCGCCGCCGTCCCGCCAAGGGCGCGTACGGCGAGGACTACGAGGGCCCGAACAAGGGCTGACGCCCCGACAACGCACGCCTGCCGCCGTCCAGTTCCCGATCCGCCACCGGGAACTGGACGGCGGCTCCTTTACGTTCGCCTTACCGACCCCGCGGTTCCGCCCCTCTGTGACGTATGGCACGATGCTGGCCACCCCGTCGCACAGCCCACAGGAGACACTCCGCGTGCAGACCTCCGCCGTCCCGGACCTCGCGCACACCCACGCCCGCCCGGTGCACTGGCTGGCCACGGCGACGGCGATGGCCGCGGTGGTCGCGCTCGCCGCGCTGCTGCAGCCGGGAGCCGCCACGGCTTCGCAGACGGGCGGCATCGCCACCGCCGCCGCCCCCGCGGCCCCGGCGCCCGCCCCGGACGCGAGCGCCGTGACGTATCCGCTGGACTGCGCGGGCGCCCCCGGCGTGGTGGCGAAGCAGGCGTCCGGGGACCTCGACGGCGACGGCCGCCCCGAGACGGTCGCGGCCGCCCACTGCGACGCCGGTTCCGGTACCCCGCCGAGCGGCGTCTACGTCCTCACCCGGGGGGAGGGCTCCGCGCCCCGTGTGGTGGCCACCCTGGTGGAACCGGCCGAGCGGCTGCTCCTGCGCGATCTGGCGGTCCGTGACGGAGCCGTCACCGCCACCCTGCTGGGGTACTCCTCGGCGGACGTACCGCGCTGCTGCCCCGATCAGGAGGAAACGGTCAAGTGGCGGTGGACGGGCGGAAAGTTCGTGCGGTCGGGGCCGCTGGAAGCGCGCGGTATGTGATCCGTCACTCCGCGTCCGGACCGTAGACCTCCACGCTGTCCGAAACGCGGCGCACGTGGATGCAGTCGCCCGGGCACTCCTTGGCGGAGTCGACGACGTCCTGCAGCAGGGGCAGCGGCACGGGCGTCGTGGCGCCCTTCTCCTGCAGCAGCTCGTCGTCGGAACTCTTGACATACGCCAGGCCGTCGATGTCCAGTTCAAAGACCTCGGGGGCGTACTGCGCGCAGATCCCGTCACCGGTGCAGAGGTCCTGGTCGATCCAGACCTCCAGCGCCTCGTCGGCGCCCGTGGTCGGAGCCTCGTGCTGCGCGGTCATATCGCCTGCCATTCCGGAGCGTCGTTCTTCTCAGTCGGGCCACCCCTGACGGGTGTTGACCACTCCGACCATACAACCGCCCGCTTTCGAATGTTGATGGGTGGGTATCCCCCTGGCAGTGAGGGAGAGCGCAAGGGTGAAGATCGGACACACCCCGAGAGTCTTTGTGATCTAGGGGTTTCAATCACCACCCACCCAGGTAGGGTCAGGAAGCGTCCAGCTCCCCTTGGAGGAGGTGAGGACCGTGGCAGCCCACGACGACGACATCAACCGCGGCATCCGGCCGGGGCGGGGGTCTGAGGACCCAGCCGGCCAGGTTGCCTATCTCGAGCAGGAAATCGCCGTCCTGCGACGCAAGCTCGCCGACTCTCCGCGGCACACGAGGATTCTCGAGGAGCGGATCGTCGAGCTGCAGACCAATCTGGCCGGCGTGTCCGCGCAGAACGAGCGGCTCGCCAACACGCTCCGTGAGGCCCGTGACCAGATCGTGGCTCTCAAGGAGGAAGTCGACCGGCTCGCGCAGCCGCCGGCGGGCTTCGGTGTGTTCCTTCAGGCCAACGAGGACGGCACGTGCGACATCTTCACCGGGGGCCGCAAGCTCCGGGTGAACGTGAGCCCCAGCGTCGAGCTCGAAGAGCTCCGGCGCGGCCAGGAAGTCATGCTCAACGAGGCGCTCAACGTGGTCGAGGCCATGGAGTACGAGCGCGCCGGGGACATCGTCACCCTCAAGGAGATCCTCGAGGACGGCGAGCGCGCCCTGGTGATCGGGCACACCGACGAGGAGCGGGTGGTGAGGCTCGCCGAGCCGCTGCTGGACACCACCATCCGCCCCGGCGACGCCCTGCTGCTGGAGCCCAGGTCCGGCTACGTCTACGAGGTCATCCCGAAGAGCGAGGTCGAGGAGCTCGTCCTCGAGGAGGTCCCGGACGTCGACTACACCAAGATCGGCGGCTTGGGCAACCAGATCGAGCTGATCCGTGACGCGGTCGAGCTCCCGTACCTCTACCCGGACCTCTTCCAGGAGCACGAACTGCGGCCGCCGAAGGGCATCCTGCTCTACGGCCCGCCCGGCTGCGGCAAGACGCTGATCGCGAAGGCCGTCGCCAACTCCCTTGCCAAGAAGGTCGCCGAGGTGACCGGCCAGCCCGCGGGGAAGAGCTACTTCCTCAACATCAAGGGCCCCGAGCTCCTCAACAAGTACGTGGGCGAGACCGAGCGGCACATCCGCCTGGTCTTCCAGCGCGCTCGTGAGAAGGCGAGCGAGGGCACCCCGGTCATCGTCTTCTTCGACGAGATGGAGTCCCTCTTCCGCACCCGCGGCTCAGGTGTCAGCTCGGACGTGGAGAACACCATCGTCCCGCAGCTGCTCGCCGAGATCGACGGTGTGGAGGGCCTGGAGAACGTCATCGTCATCGGCGCCTCCAACCGCGAGGACATGATCGACCCCGCCATCCTGCGGCCCGGCCGGCTCGACGTGAAGATCAAGATCGAGCGTCCGGACGCGGAGGCGGCCAAGGACATCTTCGCCAAGTACCTGACATCCTCGCTGCCGCTGCACGCGGACGACCTGGCCGAGCACAACGGCTCCAAGGAAGCCGCGGTCGACGCCATGATCCAGTCGGTCGTGGAGCAGATGTACGCGGAATCCGAGGAGAACCGGTTCCTCGAGGTCACGTACGCCAATGGTGACAAGGAAGTCCTGTACTTCAAGGACTTCAACTCCGGCGCGATGATCCAGAACATCGTCGACCGGGCCAAGAAGATGGCCATCAAGGCATTCCTCGACCACAACCAGAAGGGCCTCCGGGTCTCCCACCTCCTCCAGGCTTGCGTGGACGAGTTCAAGGAGAACGAGGACCTGCCGAACACCACGAACCCGGACGACTGGGCCCGTATTTCCGGAAAGAAGGGCGAGCGGATCGTCTTCATCCGCACCCTCGTCACCGGAAAGCAGGGCGCGGACACCGGTCGCTCCATCGACACGGTGGCGAATACCGGCCAGTACCTGTAGGGCGCGGACCGGCTGCGGATGTCCTGGGCCTTCCTCGCCGGAGGCAGGAAGGGCATCCGCAGCCGGTTGCATTCCACGGTCGGGGGCATCATTCCGACCACACCGCAGCAATGACGCAATTGATCTCCCCACCGGCGCGGAGGCGTTCTAGGCTCTTCCGTACCGCCGAGTCGCGCAGTGCGGGGACGGGCACCGCATACGCCTCGGGGAAGCCGCGGTACTTAGCGGCGTACCCGCAGGGGAACGCCGCCGGGCAAGGAGGGCCGCATGACTGTACGGCGAGTAATGGGCATCGAGACGGAGTACGGCATCTCCGTCCCTGGCCACCCGAACGCCAATGCCATGCTCACCTCGTCCCAGATCGTCAACGCGTACGCGGCGGCGATGCACCGGGCGCGCCGCGCCCGCTGGGATTTCGAGGAGGAGAACCCGCTGCGGGACGCCCGCGGCTTCGACCTCGCCCGCGAGGCCGCCGACTCCAGTCAGCTGACCGACGAGGACATCGGCCTGGCCAATGTGATCCTCACGAACGGCGCACGGCTCTACGTGGACCACGCCCACCCCGAGTACAGCGCCCCCGAGGTCACCAATCCGCGGGACGCCGTCCTGTGGGACAAGGCCGGCGAGCGGATCATGGCGGAGGCCGCCGAGCGGGCGGCCCAGCTGCCCGGGGCCCAGCCGATCCACCTCTACAAGAACAACACCGACAACAAGGGCGCCTCCTACGGCACGCACGAGAACTACCTGATGAAGCGGGAGACCCCCTTCTCGGACATCGTGCGGCACCTGACGCCGTTCTTCGTCTCCCGGCAGGTGGTCACCGGCGCCGGCCGGGTCGGCATCGGCCAGGACGGCCGCGAGCACGGCTTCCAGATCAGCCAGCGGGCGGACTACTTCGAGGTCGAGGTCGGCCTGGAGACCACCCTCAAGCGGCCGATCATCAACACCCGCGACGAGCCCCACGCGGACGCCGAGAAGTACCGCCGGCTCCACGTGATCATCGGTGACGCGAACCTGTCCGAGATCTCGACGTACCTGAAGCTCGGCACGACGGCGCTGGTCCTCTCCATGATCGAGGACGGTTTCGTCACCGTCGACCTCGCCGTCGACCAGCCCGTCCGCACGCTCCACCAGGTCTCGCACGATCCGGATCTGAAGCGGTTGATCACCCTCCGTAACGGCCGGACGCTCACCGCTGTCCAGCTGCAGATGGAGTACTTCGAGCTGGCCCGGAAGTACGTGGAGGAACGGTTCGGGGCGGACGCCGACGAGCAGACCAAGGACGTGCTCTCCCGCTGGGAGGACACCCTCAACCGGCTCGAGAACGATCCGATGAGCCTCTCCGGCGAGCTGGACTGGATCGCGAAGCGGGAGCTCATGGAGGGCTACCGCCGCCGGGACGGCCTGGACTGGGACGCCGCGCGCCTGCACCTGGTGGACCTCCAGTACGCCGACGTACGGCCCGACAAGGGCCTGTACAACCGCCTGGCGGCCCGGGGGAGGATGAAGCGGCTGCTGGACGAGGACGCGGTCCTGCGGGCCCAGAGCAGCCCTCCTGAGGACACCAGGGCCTATTTCCGGGGCCGGTGCCTGGAGCAGTACGCGGACGACGTCGCCGCGGCCTCCTGGGATTCCGTGATCTTCGACCTGCCGGGCCGCGACTCGCTGCAGCGGGTTCCCACCCTGGAACCGTTGCGTGGTACACGTAACCACGTCAAGGAGCTGCTGGACCGCTGCCGCACGGCAGAGGAGCTGGTCCGCGTCCTGTCCGGCCACTGAGACCACGGCCGGTCACGCTACGCGATCGTTCGAAAAGAGCTTCGCCCGGGGCTCCGGGGGAATCATGGGGATGGTCCCCGGACGTTGAGGAAACCACAGGGCCGATGTCGGACCCTCCTTGTAGGGTCTGATCTTGAGAGACCGAACCAAGCGGGCAAACCGAGCGGGGTGAGGGATATGGCGACCAAGGACACCGGCGGCGGGCAGCAGAAGGCGACGCGCTCCACGGAGGAGGTCGAGGAGCAGGCGCAGGACGCGCAGGCTTCCGAGGACCTCAAGGAGCGCCAGGAGAAACTGTCCGACGACGTCGACTCCGTACTGGACGAGATCGACGACGTGCTCGAGGAGAACGCCGAGGACTTCGTCCGGTCCTTCGTGCAAAAGGGCGGGCAGTAAAGGACGTTGTCCGTGTCCGGTGCCGCCGGGGGGCCCAGCCCGAAGCCCGGCGGCACCGGGACGGATGACCGGCGACGGCACGGGTAAGGTCCGTGCACAGCACGCATGATCGGCCCGACCGCCGCTGCGGCGGGCCGCCGCCACATTTCGGAAGGAATCGCGTGGAAGCCAACCCTCGTAGCACCGGGCGTCTGCCGGCAGCCTTCCTGACGCCCGGCTCGTCCTCGTTCATGGACTTCCTGGCCGACCACTCACCGGAGCTGCTCCCCGGCAAGCGCACGCTGCCGCCGGTGCAGGGTGTCATCGAGGCCCCGCACGGCACCACCATCGTGGCCGCCACGTTCCCCGGCGGCGTCGTCCTCGCCGGTGACCGGCGGGCGACGATGGGTAACATGATCGCGCAGCGCGACATCGAGAAGGTCTTCCCGGCCGACGAGTACTCGGCTGTGGGCATCGCCGGCACCGCCGGTCTCGCCGTGGAGATGGTCAAGCTCTTCCAGCTGGAGCTGGAGCACTTCGAGAAGGTCGAGGGCACGCAGCTCTCCCTGGAGGGCAAGGCGAACCGGCTCTCGACCATGATCCGCAGCAATCTGGGCATGGCCATGCAGGGCCTGGCCGTGGTCCCGCTCTTCGCCGGCTGGGACGTCGACCGCGAGAAGGGCCGCATCTTCTCGTACGACGTGACCGGCGGCCGCTCCGAGGAGCACGGCTTCGCCGCCACCGGCTCCGGTTCGATCTTCGCGCGCGGCTCGATGAAGAAGCTCTTCCGCGACGACCTCACGGAGCAGCAGGCGGTCACCCTGGTCGTGCAGGCGCTCTACGACGCCGCCGACGACGACTCGGCCACCGGCGGGCCGGACGTGGCGCGCCGGATCTACCCGATCATCACCGTGATCACGGACGAGGGATTCCGGCGGCTCACCGAGGCCGAGGCCTCCGAGACCGCCCGCTCGATCCTGGAGCGCCGCCTCGAACAGCCCGACGGCCCGCGCGCCGCGCTGCTCTGATGAACCCGCCACTGAAGAAAGGGACGGATAGCCGGTGACGACGCCGTTCTATGTCTCGCCCGCACAGGCCATGCAGGACCGTGCGGAGTACGCCCGCAAGGGCATCGCCCGCGGTCGCAGCCTGGTTGTGATGCAGTACGCCGACGGCATCGTCTTCGTCGGTGAGAACCCGTCCCGCGCCCTGCACAAGTTCAGCGAGATCTACGACCGGATCGGCTTCGCCGCGGCCGGTAAGTACAACGAGTACGAGAACCTGCGGATCGGCGGCGTGCGCTACGCCGACCTGCGCGGCTACACCTACGACCGGGACGACGTGACGGCCCGCGGGCTCGCCAACGTCTACGCCCAGACGCTGGGCACCATCTTCTCCAGCGCGGGCGAGAAGCCGTACGAGGTCGAGCTGGTCGTCGCCGAGGTGGGCACCTCCCCGGAGGGCGACCAGATCTACCGGCTGCCGCACGACGGCTCGATCGTGGACGAGCACGGCTCGGTCGCGGTCGGCGGCAACGCCGAGCAGATCAGCAACTTCCTCGACCAGCGCCACCGGGACGGGATGTCGCTCGCCGAGGCGCTGAAGCTCGCCGTCCAGGCCCTCTCCCGGGACACCAACGGCAGCGAGCGGGAGATCCCCGCGGAGCGGCTGGAGGTGGCCGTCCTGGACCGCACGCGTCCGCAGCAGCGCAAGTTCAAGCGGATCGTCGGACGCCAGCTGGTCCGCCTGCTGGAGGCGGACGGAGCGGCCTCCACGCCGACGGACGCCCCGTCCGACGAGGCCGAGGAGGAGTAGCCCCGGCCGCCGCAGAGCCGCTGCGCCGGTGCCCTTCACCGACGCACCGCGCCATCACCGGTGCCCCGGACCGCCCGTGCGGTCCGGGGCACCGGCGTCTCAGGCGGTGGGCGCGGGGCCCGAGGAACCGCGGGGCACCAGGGTGACGGGCAGGTCGCCGGCCTCGGGCGGGCGGCCTCCCAGCACCGCGAGCAGCGCCGCCATGCCGCGCTCGCCGATCCGTTCCGCCGGCAGCCGCACGGTGGTCAGCTCCGGCTCCACCGCCATCGCCAGCGCCAGGTCGTCGAAGCCGGTGACCGACACGTCCTCGGGGACCCGCAGACCCAGGCGCCGCACCGCCTTGCAGGCGCCGGCCGCCAGGATGTCGTCGTCGCACACCACGGCCGTCGGGCGGGGCCCCGGCCCGCTCAGCGCACGCTCCGCCGCCTCCCGCGCGCCCGCCACGTCCAGCGGTGCGGGCACGGTCCGCAGCTCGACGCCGGGGACGCCGCGCAGGCACGAGGCCAGCGCCCGGGCCCGTACGTCGAACGTCCAGGACGCCACGGCCGACGACAGGTGCAGGAAGCGGCGGTGGCCCAGGCCCAGCAGATGCTCCGTCACCTGGCGCATTCCGTCGGGGATGTCCAGGTTCACGTGCGCGGCCGCGTCCGGGTCGTCCGGGTCGCTGTCCAGCATCACCAGCGGGAGGTCGGTCCCGCGGATCGCCCGCAGCGCGCCGGCGGCCATCGAGGAGGCGATGACACCGTCCAGCGCGGCCCGCGCGGAGGCGAACGGGTCCCTCGCCGGGCCGACACCCTCGGGGGAGGGGTACAGCACCACGCCGAAGCCGTGCTCGGCGGCGACCGCGGCGGCGCCGGTGTAGACGCGGGCGAAGAACTCGTTCGTGAGGGCCGGGACGACCAGCAGCGCCGTGCGGGTACGGCCGAGCCGCAGATGGCGTGCCGCGAGGTTGGGCCGGTACCCGAGCCGGTCGGCGGTGTCGCGCACCAGGGCGGCGGTGCGCTCCGAGACCCGCCCGCGCCACTTGTCGCCGAGGACGAGGGACACGGTGGCCTGCGACACCCCGGCCTCCCGCGCCACGTCCCGGCTGGTCGGACGCCCGCCGGGGCTCTCCGGGTGGTGCACGCACGCCTCCGCGGTCGACGATCACGGGCCGCGAGGTGGACCCGGGGAATGCCGTCATGGTACGTATGACGGAGACGTTATACGTAAAACCTCGGTCCGGTCGCCCCGGCAGTCCGGGGGAGAGGGGTACTCCATGGCCGCGGCCTCCGGCGGATACGCCGACATACTCAGGGCGCCCCACGCCGTCCGGCTCCTGGCCGGCACCCTCGTGGGGCGGCTGCCCAACGCCACCGCTCCCATCGCGATCGTGCTGTTCACCCGCGCCGAAGGCGGCAGCTACAGCCTCGCGGGAGCCCTCGCCGCCGTGTACGGCCTGGCCAACGCCGTCGGGCAGCCCCTCCTCGGCCGCGCCGTGGACCTCCACGGCCAGCCGCGCGTCCAGCTCCCCGCGGCCGTCCTCTCCGCGCTCGGCATGGCGCTGCTGGTCCTGGCCGGCACCGGGGCGCTCCCGCTCGCGTACACGGCCGTGGCCGTCGCGGGTCTGTTCACCCCGCCGCTGGAAGGCGGTCTGCGGGCGCTGTGGCCCGGCGTCCTCGGCGGTGAGGACCGGGTCCACCGGGCCTACGCCCTCGACGCGGTCGCCCAGGAGATCATGTTCACCGTCGGCCCGCTGCTGGTGACGCTGCTGGTCGCCCTCCAGTCGCCGGCCGCCGCGCTGCTCGTCATCAACGCCCTCGGGGTACTCGGCGCGCTGTCCGTCGTCCTGTCCGAGCCCTCGCGGACCTGGCGCTCCGCGCCCCGCGAGGCGCACTGGCTGGGCGCCCTGCGCTCGCCCGGGCTGCTCGCCCTGCTCGGCGCCTTCTTCTTCGTGGGCCTGGCCATGGGGTCCATCACCGTGGCCGGGGTCGCCTACGCCGACGACCACGGCCGGGAGTCCGTCTACGGCTGGCTGATGGCCGCCCTCGGCCTCGGCGCGCTGATCGGCGGCGGCCTCTACGGCGCCCGCCAGTGGGCCGGGGCCCCCGAACGCCGGCTGCGGCTCCTCATCGGCCTGCTGGCGCTCGGCTACCTGCCGCTGCTCCTCACGCCCGGTGTCGCCCCGATGACGGCCCTGGCCGCGGTCGCCGGCCTCTTCCTG
Source organism: Streptomyces sp. NPDC051310 (assembly GCF_044455245.1). Taxonomy (NCBI): domain Bacteria; kingdom Bacillati; phylum Actinomycetota; class Actinomycetes; order Kitasatosporales; family Streptomycetaceae; genus Streptomyces; species Streptomyces sp. NPDC051310. The sequence goes on along the minus strand of NZ_JBITEO010000009.1, from coordinate 69,152 downwards.
GCGCCGGCCATCGCCTGCGCGTTCATCGTCGTCGACCGGCACGCCCCGCGCGGCACGGTCACCGAGGCGTTCTCCTGGCTCGTGACCACGTTCGGCGTGGGCGCCGCCGCCGGAACGGCCGCGGCCGGCCCGGCCGTGGAGCTGTCCGGCACGACCGCCGGTTTCGGCGTCGCCGCGGCGGCCGGATTCGCCGCCCTGCTGGTCCTGCTGGCCACCCGGCGCGTACTGGCAGTTCCCCCTCGTACGGCACAACCCGCCGGTGACGTGGTGGCGGTATCGGAAAATGATCGAAACGGTACCGTCGAACCCGGTTTCAGCTCACGTCATCAGGCGTAATGTTCAGTCATGGACCGCCGCATTTTCGGGCTGGAGAACGAGTACGGCGTCACGTGCACGTTCAGGGGACAGCGCCGGCTGTCTCCTGACGAAGTGGCGCGCTACCTCTTCCGCCGTGTCGTGTCATGGGGCCGCAGCAGCAACGTCTTCCTGCGGAACGGCGCCCGCCTGTATCTGGACGTGGGATCGCATCCGGAATATGCAACGCCCGAATGCGACAACGTGACCGAACTGGTCACCCACGACAAGGCCGGCGAGCGCATTCTGGAAGGTCTGCTCGTCGACGCAGAACGCCGTCTGCACGAGGAGGGAATCGCGGGCGACGTCTACCTCTTCAAGAACAACACCGACTCGGCGGGAAACTCCTACGGTTGCCACGAGAACTACCTCGTCGCCCGTCACGGAGAGTTCTCCCGGCTCGCGGACATCCTCATTCCCTTCCTGGTGACCCGGCAACTGATCTGCGGCGCCGGCAAGGTGCTGCAGACCCCGCGCGGCGCCGTGTACTGCGTCAGCCAGCGCGCCGAGCACATCTGGGAGGGCGTCAGTTCCGCCACCACCCGCTCCCGGCCCATCATCAACACCCGCGACGAACCGCACGCCGACGCCGAGCGCTACCGCCGCCTCCACGTCATCGTCGGCGACTCGAACATGTCCGAGACGACCATGCTGCTCAAGGTCGGCGCCACCGACCTCGTGCTGCGCATGATCGAGGCGGGCACCGTGATGCGCGACCTCACCCTGGAGAACCCCATCCGGGCGATCCGCGAGGTCAGCCACGACATCACCGGCCAGCGCAAGGTGCGCCTGGCCAGCGGGCGCGAGGCGTCCGCCCTGGAGGTCCAGCGGGAGTACTACGACAAGGCCGTCGACTTCGTGGACCGGCGCGGCATCCGCACCGGCACGGTCGCCCAGGTCCTGGAGCTGTGGGGCCGCACGCTCGACGCCATCGAGCAGGAGGACCTCGACCGGATCGACACCGAGATCGACTGGGTCATGAAGTACAAGCTCCTCGAGCGCTACCGCGCCAAGCACAACATGACCATGTCGCACCCGAGGGTCGCCCAGATAGACCTCGCCTACCACGACATCCACCGCCGGCGCGGGCTGTACTACCTGCTGGAGAAGAAGGGCCAGGCCGCCCGGATCTGCAACGACCTGAAGATCTTCGAGGGCAAGTCGGTGCCCCCGCAGACCACCCGGGCCAGGCTGCGCGGCGATTTCATCCGCCGCGCCCAGGAGCAGCGCCGGGACTTCACCGTCGACTGGGTCCACCTCAAGCTCAACGACCAGGCCCAGCGCACCGTGCTCTGCAAGGACCCCTTCCGGTCGGTCGACGACCGGGTGGAGAAGCTGATCGCCGGGATGTGACCCGGCCGGCCGCACCGGGCCCCGCACCCCCTCGGGTGCGGGGCCCGGCGCATGCCGGACGGGGGCCGGGGGAAGGGCGGGCCGTAGAGTGACCGCACTGACATCCCACCAACCCCCCGAGGACAACTGTGCGACGTCGACTCGCTGCTCTGGTCATCGTGCCCGCCCTGCTGCTGACGGCCTGCGGGGGTGAGGACGAGAAGCCGAAGGACGACGCCTCCGCGTCGCCCAGCGCGACGCAGTCGCCCTCGCGGCCGCCGGTGCCGAAGCCGGTCGAGTCGGCCTCCCCGCTGCCGCAGGTCAGCGGTGACAAGGGCAAGAAGGCGACGATCACCGTCCCCAAGGACGAGCCGAGCACGTCGTTCGTCGTGAAGACCCTCACCCCGGGCACGGGCGCCGAGGTGAAGAAGGACGACCTGGTGGTCGCCGACTTCACCGCCAAGATCTGGAAGGGCAACAAGAACCTCGGCAGCTCCTACGACGAGGGCGGCGTCCCGCAGGTCATCACCGCCGGCTCCCCGACCGTGATCCCGGCCTTCGCCGATGCCGTGACCGGCCAGAAGGTCGGCAGCCGCGTCCTGGTCGTCGCCCCGCCCGCCGCCGCCTTCGGGCCCTCCGGCAACCCGCAGATCGGCGTCTCCGGCACCGACACCCTGGTCTTCGTCCTCGACATCGAGAGCATCATGCCGAAGAAGGCCGAGGGACAGCAGAAGGAGATCCCGGCGAACCTGCCGCAGATCGACGCCTCGAAGGAGGCGCCGGCCACCATCAGGATCCCCAAGAACGACCCGCCGGCGAAGCTCGTCAGCGATGTCCTCATCGAGGGCAAGGGCGCCGAGGTCAAGAGCGGGCAGCGGGTGTTCATGCAGTACACCGGTGCCGCCTGGAAGATCAACGAGGGCAAGGACCCGGCGAAGAACTTCGACTCCTCCTGGAACGCCGGCAAGCCGTTCGACACGATCATCGGTCAGGGCCAGGTCATCCCGGGCTGGGACAAGGGCCTCATCGGCAAGAAGGTCGGCAGCCGCGTCCTGCTGGTCATCCCGCCGGACCAGGCGTACGGCGACCAGGACAAGGGCCCGGAGCTGCCGGCGAACTCCACGCTGGTCTTCGTCGTCGACATCCTGGGCGCAATGTAAGACTGTCTCCTTGCACACAAGCGATCAAGTAGGAGCACTCAGTGAGCATCGACAAGCCCGAGGTCGACTTCCCGGGTGGCGAGCCGCCGGCCGAGCTGGAGATCAAGGACATCTGGGAGGGCGACGGCGCCGTGGCCAAGGCCGGTGACCGCGTCAAGGTCCACTACGTGGGCGTGGCCTTCTCCACCGGCGAGGAGTTCGACGCGTCCTGGAACCGCGGCACGCCGCTGCAGTTCCAGCTCGGAGTCGGCCAGGTCATCCCGGGCTGGGACCAGGGCGTGCAGGGCATGAAGGTCGGCGGCCGCCGTCAGCTGGTCATCCCCGCCCACCTGGCGTACGGCGACCGGGGTGCCGGCTCGGCCATCGCCCCGGGCGAGACGCTGATCTTCGTCTGCGACCTCGTCGCGGTCGGCTGACCGGTGACCCACGGCCGGTGACAGGCCGTTCCCGAGGGCCCGTGCCGCCCACCCCGGACTCCCGTCCCGGGGCCGCGGCACGGGCCCTCGGCTTCCGCCGCGACTTTTGCCGCGACACCCCGGGGCGGTACGTTGACCGGGCGACTACGACTCCATAAGAAGAGGTGCAGGGCGTCGATGGCCATTGCCAAGGCCGAGCGGCTGATGAATCTGGCGCTGTGCCTGCTGGGAACCCGGCGCCCGCTGAGCAAGCGCGAGTTGCGCGGTTCCATCGAGGCCTACCTGGAGGCCGGTTCCGACGACTCCTTCAACCGCATGTTCGAGCGGGACAAGGACGATCTGCGCGAACTCGGGCTGGTCATCGAGACCGTGGAGAACCTCGACGGCGAGACCGGCTACCTCGCCCGCCGCGACTCCAACCGTCTGCCGCCCATCCAGCTCGACGCCGAGGAGGCCGCCGCCCTGGGCCTCGCCGCCAAGGTGTGGCAGCAGGCCCGGCTCGCCGGCGCCGCCAGCGGTGCCCTGCAGAAGCTGCGCGCCGCCGGCATGCCCGAGACGCAGGACGCGTACGACGACCGGCACAGCGCCCTCGAACCGCGCATCCCCGTCCACGAGGCCGCCTTCGAACCGCTCATGCTGGCCTGCCGCGACCGCCGCCCCGTCGTCTTCGAGTACCGCAAGGCCAACGCCGCCCGGCCCGAGACCCGTCAGGTCGAGCCGTGGACGCTGGAGTGCTGGCGCGGCCACTGGTACCTGGCCGGCTGGGACCGCGAGCGCGGCGCCGAGCGCGTCTTCCGCCTCTCCCGGATCACCGGCAGGGTCCGTTCCCGGGCCGGTGCCTTCACCGCCCCGGTCCCGGACGTCTCCACCGTCCGCGAGACCGTCGAGCGGTGGGCGGGGGAGACCGCGACCCGCTCCGCGCTGATCCGGCTGCGCACCGACTGCGGCTACCCGCTGCGCGCCCGCGCCCTGTCCGTACGGGAGCTGGGCAACGGCTGGGACGAGCTGGAGATCCCGTACGGACACGGACTGGACGCCTGGCTCGTCGAGTTCGGGCCGGACGTCGTCGTACTGGAACCGGCCGATCTGCGGGCCGACGTGGTGGACCGGCTGCGCGCCGTGGCCAAGGGCTGAGGGGGACGTGGGAACGATGGCCACGAACGCGATCGACCAGACCCGGCGGATGCTCTCGCTGGTGACGTACCTCCGTGAGCGCCCCGGCGCCCACGTCGGCGACGTCGCCCGGGCCTTCGGGATCACCGAGGACGAGCTGATCTCCGACCTCGACGTGCTGCCGATGTGCGGCACCAGCTTCCGCGGCGGGGACCTGCTGGACATCGACACCGACGGCGAGCGGATCTGGTGGCACAACCCGGCCGCCCTCGCGGCGGAGGCGGCCGAGCCGCTGCGGCTCGCGGCCGACGAGGCCACCGCGCTGCTGGTCGCCGCGCGGGCCGTCGCCACCCTGCCCGGGCTGCGCGAGGGCGACCGCGAGGCGCTGCTGCGCGCCACCGCGAAGCTGGAGGCCGCGGCCGGTGAGGCGGCGGGGGCGAGCTCCCGGCTGTCGGTGACCTTCGAGTCGGAGGGCGGTGTCTTCGCCGAGGTCGACCGGGCCATCTCGGAGCGGCGCCGGCTCTGGGTGCGGTACTACTCGCCCGCGCGCGACGAGCTGACCGAGCGCGAGGTCGACCCGATCCGGCTCTTCGCCGTCGGCCACACCTACATGGAGGCCTGGTGCCGGCTCTCCGAGGCGCGGCGGACCTTCCGGCTCGACCGCGTGGCCGAGATCCGGATCCTGGACGAGCCGTCGGCGCCGCCGGAGATAGAACTGCGCGACCTCTCCGAAGGGCTGGTCCAGCCGTCGGCCGACGACCCCGAAGTGGTCGTGGAGGTCGGACCCGGCGGCCGCTGGGTCGCCGAGTACTACCCGCACGACAGCGCGGAGGAACTGCCCGACGGCGGGCTGCGCATCAGCCTGCGGACGCCGGATCCGGCCTCCCTGCGCCGCTTGGCGCTGCGGCTCGGCCGGGACGGGCGGATCGTCACGCCGCCGGACCTCGCCGACAGCGCGCGCCGGGCGGCCGCCGAGGCGCTGGCCGCGTACGACAGCGCGCCGTGAACGGGACGTGCTTCGGAGCGCCGGGGAAGCAGGGGTACAGCGAGTTGAGGAATCGAGGTAATTGAGGGATATGTCCGCGATGTCCGGAACTGTCTCGCCGCAGCTCGCGCCGGTCCTCTTCAAGGCCGCCTGCCCCCACTGCCGGGCCCGCTTCGAGCTCGCCGCCGGCTCCCTGCGGCTCGCCATCGGCGCGAGCCGCCGCACCACCTTCTACTCCTTCACCTGCCCCGCGTGCGGCTCCGCCGTACGCAAACCCGCGGGCGAACGCATCGTCGAACTCCTCACCGGGGGCGGCGTGCGGACGCTGCGGCTCCACTCCACGGTCTGACTACCCCTAGGCTCTGCGCATGTTCTGGCCCATGCTCGCCATCGCCCTCGGCTTCCTCGGCATCGCCGTCCTCGGCGTCCTCGGCGTCCGGGTGTTCCTGGAGGCCCAGCGCCTCGGCCGTCAAGTGACGCGTACCACAGAGCGCATCAACCGCGCCGCCGAGGAACTGGAGCGGGCGGCCACCGACCTGGCCAAGTCGGGCCAGACCTTGCGGTGAAAGCATCGGCGGCCTCCTGCCGTCCGGGGCCGGGAGGTACGCTGCTGGTCGCGGCGGTTTCCCACCATCCGCCGCAAACGGGCGTACGCACGGGGATTGCCGGGCGTTCACCCGTGCGCGTTACGATCGCTGACGGTCGCGGTGCGGACACCCGTCCGCTTCCAGGCCGACAGCCCGCCCCATGCCGCCTCGGTGAGAAGGTAGACACCACTTATGTTCCGACAGATCGGCCCCACCGAGATCATCCTGATCCTCCTCGTCGTCGTCCTCCTCTTCGGTGCCAAGAAGCTCCCGGAGATGGCGCGTTCGCTGGGCAAGTCGGCCCGAATCCTGAAGAGCGAGGCCAAGGCGATGAAGTCGGAGGGTCAGCAGCCCGCCCCGGCCGACCCGCCGGCCGAGCAGCCCCCGGCCCAGCGCACCATCAAGGCGGCGCCCGGCGACGTCACCAGCGCCCGTCCGGTCACCGAGCCGTCCGACACCACCCAGCGCTGACCCCAAGGCCGCCCGCCCGCGGCCTGCCGCACGAGATGAGGACGTGGGTTGCTCAAGCCTGCCCGCAGTAAGAAGGAGAAGGATCCCGAGGGGCGCATGCCGCTCGCGGACCACCTGCGCGAGCTTCGCAACCGGCTCGCGAAGGCGATGCTGGCGATCGTCATCACGTCCATCGCGGCGGCTTTCTACAGCCAGGAGCTGATGGACTTCCTCTCGTCACCGGTCGAGCGGTGCCCCAAGGGCGTCATGGAGACCGGCGGCAAGTGCGCCACCATCGTCTACAACGACCTGCTCTCGCCGTTCACGACCACGGTCAAGGTGGTCCTGATGGCGGGCATCGTCCTGTCCTGCCCGGTCTGGCTGTACCAGCTGTGGGCCTTCGTCGCGCCCGGTCTGCACCGGAACGAGAAGAAGTACACGTACTACTTCGCCGCCGCAGCGGTGCCCCTCTTCGCGGCCGGCGTCTACGTCGCGTACCTGATCATGCCGGTCAGCATGAAGGTGCTGCTGAGCATCACGCCCGACCCCGCGGCGAACCTTCTCGACGTCGACAAGATCCTGGACTTCACCGTCCGGATGGTCCTGATCTTCGGCTTCTCCTTCGAACTGCCCGTGCTGCTGATCATGCTCAACGCGGCCGGTGTCGTCACCGGCCGGCGGATGGCCGGCTGGTGGCGCGGTGTGGTCATGGGCATTTTCGTCTTCGGCGCGATCGCCACCCCGTCGACGGACCCGCTCGGCATGATCGCCCTCTCCGGGCCCATCATCGTGCTCTACTTCCTCGCGGTCGGCGTGGCCCTGCTCAACGACCGGCGCAGGCGGCGCAAGAACCCCGACGCCGAGCTGGACGACGACGAGGCGTCCGCGGTCGACCTCACGCCCGCCCCCATCGGCGAGGTGGAGGCCCTGACGTCCACCCGGGCCGCCCTCCCCGAGCAGGCCGGCGGCGACTCCGGCACCCGCCCGCAGCGGCTGAACGGCTACGACGACATCACCTGACCGGTGACGCCCGGTGGTCACCGGGTCGCCGTACGCACCGTTGTGCAAGGCGGATTAAAGATCGAGCTGACTGTCAGTGCCGACGGGTAGGCTCGATAACACGATGACAGAGGACCTCACACCCGCGGAGGCGTACGCGGCCGCCCGGCGCCGCGCCGCCGAGCAGGCCACCGCGTTCGCGCCCTTCCGAGACCTGTACGAGTTCGAACTGGACCCCTTCCAGATCGAGGCATGCCGGGCCCTTGAGGCGGGCAAGGGCGTACTCGTCGCGGCGCCCACCGGCTCCGGGAAGACCATCGTCGGCGAGTTCGCCGTGCACCTGGCCCTGGAGCAGGGGCGCAAGTGCTTCTACACCACGCCCATCAAGGCGCTGTCCAACCAGAAGTACGCCGACCTGGTCAAACGCTACGGAGCCGACAAGGTCGGCCTGCTCACCGGCGACAACAGCGTCAATTCCGAGGCGCCGGTGGTCGTGATGACCACCGAGGTCCTGCGGAACATGCTGTACGCCGGCTCCCAGTCGCTGCGCGGCCTCGGCTACGTGGTGATGGACGAGGTGCACTACCTATCCGACCGGTTCCGCGGCGCGGTGTGGGAGGAAGTCATCATCCACCTCCCCGAGTCGGTGACCCTGGTGTCGCTCTCCGCGACCGTGTCCAATGCCGAGGAGTTCGGCGACTGGCTGGACACCGTCCGCGGCGACACGGAGGTGATCGTCTCCGAGAGCCGTCCCGTGCCGCTGTGGCAGCACGTCCTGGCCGGCCGCCGGATGTACGACCTCTTCGAGGAGGAGACCGACCACGGCGGCCGCGGCGCCGGCCGGCGCGAGGTCAACCCCGACCTCGTCCGCCTCGCCCGCATGGAGAACTCACGACCGTTCAACGGCCGTGACCGCCGGCGCGGCCGGATGAGCGAGGCCGACCGGGAGCGCGAGCGCCGCCAGCGCTCGCGGATCTGGACGCCCGGGCGGCCCGAGGTGATCGAGCGCCTCGACGCCGAGGGACTCCTGCCCGCCATCACCTTCATCTTCAGCCGGGCCGGCTGCGAGTCCGCCGTACAGCAGTGCCTGTACGCGGGGCTGCGGCTCAACGACGAGGAGGCGCGCCGCCGGGTGCGGGAGATCGTCGAGCAGCGCACCGCGTCCATCCCGTCCGAGGACCTGCACGTCCTCGGGTACTACGAGTGGCTGGAGGGCCTGGAGCGGGGCATCGCCGCGCACCACGCCGGCATGCTGCCGACCTTCAAGGAGGTCGTCGAGGAGCTGTTCGTCCGCGGCCTGGTGAAGGCCGTCTTCGCCACCGAGACCCTCGCGCTGGGCATCAACATGCCCGCGCGGTCCGTGGTGCTGGAGAAGCTCGTCAAGTGGAACGGCGAACAGCACGCCGACATCACCCCCGGCGAGTACACCCAGCTCACCGGGCGGGCCGGGCGGCGCGGCATCGACGTCGAGGGCCACGCCGTCGTGCTGTGGCAGCGCGGTATGGACCCCGAGTACCTCGCGGGCCTGGCCGGCACCCGGACGTACCCGCTGCGCTCCAGCTTCAAGCCGTCGTACAACATGGCCGTGAACCTCGTCGACCAGTTCGGGCGGCACCGCTCGCGCGAACTGCTCGAGACCTCGTTCGCGCAGTTCCAGGCCGACAAGTCCGTCGTCGGCATCTCCCGGCAGGTCCAGCGCAACGAGGAGGGCCTGGAGGGCTACCGCGAGGGCATGACCTGCCACCTCGGCGACTTCGAGGAGTACGCGCGGCTCCGCCGCGAACTCAAGGACCGGGAGACCGAGCTGGCCAAGCAGGGCGCGGCGCAGCGCCGGGCGGCCGCCGCCTCCTCCCTGGAGAAGCTCAAGCCGGGCGACGTGATCCACGTCCCGACGGGGAAGTTCGCCGGCCTGGCGCTCGTCCTGGACCCGGGCCTGTCCGCCGGCCGGTCCAACGGCCACCGCGGCTTCGAGCACGCGGACGGGCCGCGCCCGCTCGTGCTCACAGCCGAGCGGCAGGTCAAGCGGCTGGCGTCGATCGACTTCCCGGTGCCGGTGGAACCGCTGGAGCGCATGCGCATCCCGCGCACGTTCAACCCGCGCTCCCCGCAGTCGCGGCGGGACCTCGCCTCCGCGCTGCGCACCAAGGCCGGGCACATCGTGCCGGACCGGCACCGCAAGCAGCGCTCCGCCGCCGTCGACGACCGCGAGATCGCCCGGCTCCGCGCGGCTCTCCGGGCGCACCCCTGCCACGGGTGCGACGAGCGCGAGGACCACGCCCGGTGGGCCGAGCGGTACCACCGGCTGCAGCGGGACACCCGGCAGCTCGAGCGCCGCATCGAGGGGCGGACGAACACCATCGCCCGCACCTTCGACCGGATCGTGGCGCTGCTGACCGAGATGGACTACCTCCGCGGCGACGAGGTCACCGAGCACGGCAAGCGGCTCGCCCGGCTGTACGGCGAACTGGACCTGCTGGCCAGCGAATGCCTGCGCGAAGGCGTGTGGGAGGGGCTCAATCCGGCCGAACTGGCCGCGTGCGTCTCTGCCCTGGTGTACGAGGCGCGGCAGGCCGACGACGCCGTCGCCCCGAAGGTGCCGACGGGACGCGCCAAGGCCGCGCTCGGCGAGATGGTGCGGATCTGGGGACGGCTGGACGCCCTGGAGGAGGACTTCAGGATCAACCAGACCGAGGGCGTGGGCCAGCGCGAGCCGGACCTCGGCTTCGCCTGGGCCGCCCACCAGTGGGCCTCCGGACGGGGGCTGGACGAGGTGCTGCGCGAGGCCGAGATGCCCGCCGGTGACTTCGTCCGGTGGTGCAAGCAGGTCATCGACGTCCTGGGCCAGATCGCCGCGGCGGCGCCGCGTGAGGACAGCACGGTCGCCAAGAGCGCACGCAAGGCGGTCGACGGGCTGCTGCGCGGCGTGGTGGCGTACAGCTCGGTGGGCTGACGCCCCCGTTCGCGTCCACCGCCGAGGGCCCGGCCGGGGAGACCGGCCGGGCCCTCGGCGTGTCCGGGCAAGGTCCGGGCCGTCCCCGCACCGGGCAGACTGTCGGGTCCTTCTCGGCTGTCACCTCGGTTCGCGCCGAGGCGCCGCCGAGCTGGGCCGGCGACGGCGCCGGTGGCCGGTCCGGGCGGTCGGTGCGGCCATGACGTGGGCTCAGGAGGCGTCAGGCGCGCACAGGCGGACGGTACTTCACCCAGTGCACGATGCTGCCGCGGCCCGGCGGGTCAGGCCGCCGCCGGGGACTCCTGCTCGCGCTCGACCTGGGCGTTCCAGTCGCGCTTGACCGCGCGCCATGCCTCGTCCGTCTGGCCCAGGCGCCAGTAACCCGAGATGGAGAGCCGCTCGCGCGGGATCCCGCGCTCCAGGCGCAGGTGGCGGCGCAGCTCCTTGACGAAGCCGGCCTCGCCGTGGACGAAGGCGTGGACGTCCCCGGACGGGAAGTCCAGCTCCTCGACCGCGGCCAGGAGCGCCTCGCCGACCGGGCGCGCGCCGCGGTGCAGCCAGCGGAGCTCGACACCGGAGGGAGCCGTGATCTTCTGCTCGTCGGCGGGGGTCTCGACCTCGATGAGGGCGTGCCCCACCGCGCCCTCCGGCAGCCGCTCCAGCGACGCGGCGATCGCCGGCAGCGCGCTCTCGTCGCCCACCAACAGGTGCCAGTCCGCCGCCGGGTCCGGCGCGTACCCGCCGCCCGGCCCCAGGAAGCGCACCGTCTCGCCCGCCTCGGCACGCGCCGCCCAGGGGCCGGCCAGCCCCTCGTCGCCGTGCACGACGAAGTCGACGGTCAGCTCGCGCTGGTCGGCGTCCCACGCCCGCACCGTGTACGTGCGCGTCGTCGGCCACTGGTCGCGCGGGAACTCCTCGCGGATCCGGTCCATGTCGAACGGCTCGGGATACGTCACCCCGGGGGCGGCGAACAGCAGCTTGATGTAGTGGTCGGTGTACTCGCCCGTCGTGAACGCGGACAGGCCCTCTCCGCCGAGGACGACGCGCACCATGTGCGGCGTGAGGCGCTCGGTACGCACCACCCGGGCCTCATGGGCCCTGGGTGCCTTGCGGGCAGGCTGGTCCGCCACGGTGATCTCCCCGTCTCCCGGAAAAGGATGTCTGCTTAGGCTTACCTAAGCTAACACCTCACTTCCGGAGAATGGAGAGCAACCGGTCGAGCGAACCCCCCAGCCCCCAGCGCTCCGCCAGCTCCTCCAGTTCCGCCGGCCGGGCCGGTCCGGCGGGCAGAGCCGGGTCGAAGTCGGGCAGCGGCACGTCGCCGGCCACCCGTACCACCTTCGGCGCCACCGCCAGGTAGTCCCGTGCCTCGTCCAGCCGCCTGCGCTGCGCAGGCGTCAGCTTCGACGCCCGGTCGCCGACCGCCGCCATGATCCCGGCCAGGTCCCCGTAGGTCGCCAGCAGCTTCGCGGCGGTCTTCTCGCCGATGCCCGGCACCCCCGGCAGCCCGTCGCTCGGGTCGCCGCGCAGCAGCGCCAGGTCGGCGTATCCCGAGCCGTCCACGCCGTACTTGGACCGCAGCCAGTCCTCGTCCGTCACCTGCAGGCTGCCGACGCCCTTGAGCGGGTACAGCACCCGCACACCGCGGGCGTCGTCCACCAGCTGGTACAGGTCGCGGTCGCCGGTCACGATGTCCACCGGTCCGGCGGCCCGCCCCGCGAGCGTGCCGATGACGTCGTCCGCCTCGTACCCGGCGACGCCCACCCGGGCGATCCCCACCGCGTCCAGCACCGCCTCGATCACCGGCACCTGCGGCGAGAGCGTGTCCGGGACCTCCTCCTCGTCCGGCCCCGCCCCCGGCCCGGCCTCCTGCGCCACCCGGTGCGCCTTGTACGACGGGATCAGCTCCACCCGCCAGTGCGGCCGCCAGTCCGCGTCCATGCACGCCACGAGGTCGTCCGGCCGGTGGTCCTGGACCAGCCGGGCGATGAAGTCCAGCAGCCCGCGCACGGCGTTCACCGGCGTGCCGTCCGGGGCCTTCACGGAGTCCGGCACCCCGAAATAGGCGCGGAAGTACAGGGAAGCGGTGTCGAGGAGCATCAGGCGTCGCGTCACACCCCCGATCATGCACCACCCCACCGACAGCGCCCCGGAGCCCGGGGGCGGACCGCGGCCGGCAGGTGCGGGAAGCGGCCTGCCGCCCCCGCCCGGCCGGGGGAGAACCCGGTCGCGCCGACGAGCCGGCCCCTCCCCGCAGGCCCTCCCGGAGCGTCCGCCGTCCGCCTTTCCCCTCCGTTGCGCTACTCGGTGGTACCGCCGCTGCGTAAGGTGGTCGGAGAGGGAGGGAGCCGAAGAGATGGACGACAAGGAGACGCTCCGCGTGGGAGCGGCCGTCCGCAGGAGGCGCAGAGCACTGTCGCTCACCCTCGCCGCGGTCGCCGCGCGCAGCGGGCTGTCCGTTCCGTTCCTCAGCCAGATCGAGAACGAACGCGCCCGCCCCAGCACCCGGTCCCTGGAGCGCGTCGCCGACGCCCTGGAGACCACCGCGGTGGAGCTGCTGTACGCGGCCGACTCGACGCGCACCGTCGACGTCGTACGGGCCGGTGACACCTCCGGCGTGGCCGGCGTACGGCCCCTGGTGCGCGGCGAGCACCAGATGCACGCGGACGAGTTCACCGGCGAGCACGACGCCGGACGCGAGCTCGTCCTGCGCAACGACGCCCTGCTGTACGTCGCCGACGGCGCCGCCCAGGTGGAGGCGGAGGGCCGGGCGTACCGGCTCGAACGCGGCGACACGCTCTACCTCTCCGGCGGCGTGCGCCACCGCTGGCGCGCCACCGGCCCGGCCACCCGCATCCTGGTGGTGGCCGTCGCCGAGCACCTGGGGACGGCGCCGCACGATGGCTGACGTCCGCCGTGTCGTCTCGCTCGTCCCGTCCCTCACCGAGACCGTCGCCGTCACGGCCCCCGGGCTGCTGGTCGGCGCCACGGACTGGTGCACCCGCCCCGCGGGACTGGACGTCACCCGTATCGGCGGTACGAAGAACCCCGACGTCGCCGCCGTCACGGCCCTGCGCCCCGACCTCGTCCTGGCCAACGAGGAGGAGAACCGCGCCCCCGACCTGGCCGCCCTGCGCGCCGCCGGACTGGAGGTGCTGGTCACCGAGGTCCGCACGCTGGAGCAGGCGTTCGCCGAGCTGGACCGGGTGCTCGCCGCCTGCGGGGTACGCGGCCGGCCGCGCTGGCTGGACGAGGCGGAGGCCGCGTGGGCGGCGCTCCCGCCGGGCCCGTACCGCAGGGCCGTCGTGCCGATCTGGCGCCGCCCCTGGATGGTGCTGGGCCGCGACACCTTCGCGGGCGACCTGCTGGCCCGGCTCGGCGTCGCCAACGTGTACGCCGGTCACGCCGAGCGCTACCCGCGCATCCCCCTGGAGGAGCTGCGTGCCTCGGGCGCCGACCTCGTCGTCCTGCCGGACGAGCCCTACCGCTTCACCGCCGACGACGGCCCCGAGGCGTTCGACGGCCTGCCCGCCGCGCTCGTCGACGGACGCCACCTCACCTGGTACGGGCCGTCCCTGGCGACGGCTCCGCAGGCGCTGCGAGCAGCGCTCCGCTGACCAGGCCCCGCACGGTCCGGGACGCGGCCACCAGCCACGCCGCGACCAGCACCGCGTACAGCAGCACCGCCAGCCAGCGCAGCGCCGCCAGACCGGTGTGCCGGGCCAGGCCCTCCAGACCGGTCACGCACGTGCCGACGGGGAAGGTGAAGGCCCACCAGGTCATCGCGAAGCCCATGCCCCGGCGCCGCGCGCTCAGCACCATCGCCCCGGCCAGCGCCAGCCACAGCAGCGCGAAGCCCATCACCGGCACGCCGTACAGGACCGCGATGCCCCCGCCGTACGCGACACCGGGCGCCGCGTCGGCGAACGTGCTCGCGGCCGTCGTGGACTGGCCCAGCGGCCCCAGCACCAGGAAGAGCGTCGGGGTCAGCGCGAGCGGCAGCGGCCCGCCGGACAGCAGCCGGCCGAGGACGAGGGGCAGCATCACCAGGGTGGCCAGCAGGCTCAGCCCGAACATGCCGTAGCAGGCGAGCAGCAGCGTCCGCTGCCACTGGCCCGGCGGCAGATGCGGTACCAGCAGCGGGCCGAGCGCCGCCGACACCATCGGCGAGACCACCGGCAGCAGCCAGACCGGCGAGGCGCCCTCGCCCCCGTGGCCCCTGGGGCCTTCGTGGCCCCCGTGGTGCACCACCATCAGGTACGGGATCGTCACGGCGACCGCCAGGGCGACGGCCGTGCCGGCCGCGTACAGCGCCGTGTCCACGGCGACCGCCGCCTCCAGGCCGATCACGTCCCGGCCCACGATCAGCGTCCCGCCGCCGACCGAGACCAGCGCCATCGCCAGACAGCCGTAGAAGGGCGCCACGGCCGGGTCCAGCAGATGGGCGCGCGCCTGGTCGCGGTGGCGCGCCCAGTGCAGCGCGCGGGCCGCCAGCAGGGCCACCAGCATCAGCAGGGACAGCGCCCACACGGCGGTGCAGGCGCCGCGCAGACCCGGCACCCGCAGGGGAAGGGTGGCACCCGCGTTCCCGACGATCGCGGTCCCCATCACCGTCGCGTACCAGTTGGGTCCGAGGTGCCGGACGGCCAGGGTGCGGGGCAGGGGAACGGGATGCGCGAGGGTTGCCATGCTGCCACCCTGACCTGGGCGGATGGCCCCCACCAGGGATCTTGTCCCTATGACCCCATAAACTGAAGTTATGAGCATCGCGCATCGTGTGCCCGATCTGGGCGCCCTGGAACTGCTGCTCGCCGTCGCCCGGCACGGCAGCCTGGGGCGCGCGGCGCGCGAGGTGGGCATCACCCAGCCGGCGGCGAGCAGCCGTATCCGCTCCATGGAGCGCCAGCTCGGTGTCGCCCTCGTGGACCGCTCGCCGCGCGGCTCCCGGCTCACCGACGCGGGCACGCTGGTCACCGACTGGGCGCGGCGCGTGGTGGAGGCGGCGGAGGCGTTCGACGTCGGTGCCCAGGCGCTGCGCGACCGGCGGGACTCGCGGCTGCGGGTGGCGGCGTCGATGACGATCGCGGAGTACCTGCTGCCCGGGTGGCTCATCGCACTGCGCGCGGAGCGCCCCGACACGGCCGTCTCGCTCCAGGCCGGGAACTCGGCGGCCGTCGCCGAGCGCCTGCTCGCCGGCGAGGCGGACCTCGGCTACGTGGAGGGCCTCGCCGTGCCGGACGGCCTGGACTCGGCGGTCGTCGCCCACGACCGGCTGGTGGTGGTCGCGGCGCCCTCGCACCGGTGGGCCCGCCGCCGCGGCACGGTCGGCGCGGCGGAACTGGCGGCGACCCCGCTGATCCTGCGCGAGTACGGCTCCGGCACCCGCCAGGTACTGGACGCGGCCCTCGCGGAGTACGGCGGGCTCGCGGACCCGCTGCTGGAGCTGGCCTCCACGACGGCCGTGAAGGCGGCGGCGGTCAGCGGCGCCGGCCCCGCGGTGCTGAGCGAACTCGCGGTCACCGAGGAACTCGCCTCCCGCCGCCTCGTCGAGGTCCCCGTGGAGAGCGTCCGCCTCCACCGCGCCCTGCGCGCGGTCTGGCCGACGGGCCCCCTGCCGACGGGCCCGGCCCGCGACCTGCTGTCGCTGGCGCGGGGGTGAGGACGCGGCGGACGACTCCAACTCCACGGATGGGGTCGCCCTTTGACGCTCCGGGAGCAACGCGGTCGCCGGTTGCTCTCCGGAAAGCGCGTCACGATCCTCACGAATGCAACTGAACGAGACGCCGACCGAGAAGGGCGGCGGTGGCGGGCAGGGTGACCCTCAGGGCCGATCAGCAGGACCTGGCCGCCGTCGGGGACAGCGCCTTCAGGCTCTTCGAAGACCTCGGCCGGTACGGCCGTGACGCGTTGACGGAGGGGGCCACCCGGAGTCGACTTCGCCGACGAGCTCGCCCGCCACACGTACGAGGCTGTCGACTGCCGGGAGTCGCGGACCTGCCGAAGGAACTGCCCACGCTCCCCTCGGCCTGAGACACGTGAGAGGCCGGGCCCCACGAGACGCTTCCCAGGGGGCCGGGCCTCTCACGCGTTCAGGAGGAAGCCGCGGCCACCAGGCCCTCCACCACCCGCAGGTCCTCGCCCATCTCCGGGTGCCACTGGACGCCCATCGCCCACCCCGCGCCTGCCGACTCGATCGCCTCCACCGTGCCGTCCTCCGCGTGGGCCGAGGCCGTCAGGCCGTCGCCCAGCCGGTCCACGGCCTGGTGGTGGTACGCGGGGACCGTCGTCGCGTCGGGCACCAGCGCCTCGTAACGCGTGCCGGGGACCGGCTTGACGGTGTGCCGGGCGAAGACGCCGAGCCCGCCGGTGTGCCCGTCGATGTGCTGGACGAGCGTCCCGCCGAGCGCCACGTTCAGCAGCTGCATGCCCCGGCAGATGCCGAGCACCGGCGTCCCGGCCGCCAGCGCCGCCCCGATGAGGGCCAGCTCCCACGCGTCGCGCTCGGCGGCGGGCGGCCCCGTCCGCGGGTCGCGCTCGGCCCCGTACCGCGCGGGGTCGACGTCCGCGCCGCCCGCGACGACCAGGCCGTCGAGGCGGGCCACCACCTCCGCGGCGACGTCCGGCACGTCCGGCGGGAGCATCGCGGCAATGCCGCCCGCCGCCCGGACCAGGCGCGGGTACACCTCGGGCAGCAGTGCGGCCCGCATGTCCCACACCCCCCACTTCGCGGGGTCCAGGTAGGTGGTGATACCGATCAGCGGCTTGGCAGGCACAGGCGGGTTCCTCTCGGTCGTGCTCAGTTGCGTTCGAGTTCGGCCTCGGCCGCCGCCAGCGCCGCGAACTCCTCCTCGGGCGCGTTCGCGACGAGGCGGTGGCGGCTGTAGAAGGCGAAGTAGGCGAGGGCGACGACGTAGACCCCCAGCGCGATGAGTGCCGCGTCCACGTCCACCAGAAACGTCGCCACCAGCGCGGAGAGCGCCAGAGCGAAGGCCACGGAGGAGGTCAGGACGCCGCCCGGCGTGCGGTACGGGCGCGGCAGGTCCGGCTCGCGGCGCCGCAGCACGATGTGGGACAGCGCCATCAGGGCGTACGAGATGGTGGCGCCGAACACCGCGATGTTCAGCATCCGCGCCCCGTTCCCGGTCCCCGCCGCCAGCGCGAAGCCGATCGCGCCGGGGATGAGCAGCCCCAGGTACGGCGACTTGCGGCGGCTCGTCAGGGAGAGGAAGCGCGGCAGGTAGCCGGCCCGGGAGAGGGCGAAGAGCTGGCGCGAGCCGGCGTAGATGAGGGAGAAGAAGGAGGCGACCAGGCCCGCGAGGCCGGCGTAGTTGACGAAGCGGCTGAGCGCGGTCGGGTCGCCGTCGCCCTGCAGCGCGACGACCAGCGGATTGCCCGCGTCCTGGATCGCGGCGGAGCCCCGCGCGCCCGTGGCCGCGAAGAAGGTCAGCACCGCCAGCAGCACCAGGATCATCATCGACAGCGACAGGGCCCGCGGCATGGACCGCACCGGGTCCTTCGCCTCTTCGGCCGCCAGCGGGACGCCCTCGACGCCCAGGAAGAACCACATCCCGAAGGGGAACGCCGCCCAGATGCCGAGCAGCCCGAACGGCAGCCAGGAGTTCGACCCGAAGGCGCTCCCGTCGACCGGGATGTCGTCCAGCCCGTCCACCCGGAAGTCCGTGAGCGCGCCCGCCGCGAAGATCAGCAGCGCCGCCACCGCGATCGCCGTCACGATCAGGCTGAAGCGCAGCGCCTCGCCGACGCCCCACAGGTGGATGCCGATGAAGACGGCGAAGCAGGCCAGGTAGACCGGCCAGCCGGACTCCAGTCCGAACAGGCCGAGGGACTCGACGTAGTCGCCGATGAAGATCGAGATGGCGGCCGGGGCCAGGATGTACTCGATGAGGATGGCGGTACCGGTGAGGAAGCCGCCCCACGTGCCGAGCGCCCGGCGCGCGAAGCCGTAGCCCCCGCCCGCCGCGGGCAGGATCGCGGACAGCTCGGCCAGCGCGTACACCAGGCAGGCGTACATCACGCCCATCAGCACGGTCGCGATCGCCAGCCCGCCGAAGCCGCCTTCGGCGAGGCCGATGTTCCAGCCGGAGAAGTCGCCGGAGACGACGTACCCGACGCCCAGGCCGGTCAGCAGGAGCCAGCCGGCGCTGCCCCGGCGCAGGGCCCGTCGCTCCAGATAGTCGTCGGAGCCGGCCGGACCGGCGGTGTCCTTGGTTTCTTCCAGCGTCATGGCAGCAGCGCTCCCGCAAGCGGTCGGGGCCCAATGGAATGGACCCATACCTTTGCGGTGGCGCGGCGACAGCGCAAGACCCGTGCGTTACGTTCCGGTTACGGGGCTCGCGCCGGGGTGCCGGCCCGGGCCGCGCCGGGGCTCACGCCAGGAAGCCCCGCAGCAGCGCCGCCGTCCCCGCGCAGTGCTCCCGCATCACCTCGCGCGCCGCGTCCGCGTCGCCCTCGAGCACCGCCTCCACCAGCGCGGTGTGCTGGTGCTGTGAGTGCTCCAGGTTGCGCACCAGCAGCGGGATGCAGTCCAGCAGGTCGTTGACGGTCGCCCGGACCGCCGCGTACTGCGCCGTCAGCGTCGGCGACCCCGACAGTTCGGCGAGCGTGAGGTGCAGCAGCGTGTCCTGGCGGCGGTAGTCCTCCAGGGGCGCGTCGTGCGTGGCGGCGAGCGCCGTGCGCAGCCGCCGGCCGCCCTCCTCGGACAGGCCGTGCGCCGCGCAGAGCCCCGCCGCCCCCACCTCCAGCACCTCGCGGAAGCGCAGTGTGTCCTCGACGTCGACCGAGGAGATGCGTCGGCGCAGCTCCTCCTCGCCCGTGTCGCCCGGCGCGCGGTCCCGGTGCAGCACGAACGTTCCGCCGTACCGGCCGCGGCGGCTCTCCACCAGGCCCTGCTCCTGGAGGACCTTCAGCACCTCGCGCAGCGTCACCCGGCTGATCCCCATCCGCTCCGCCAGCTCCCGCTCCGCGGGCAGCCGCTCCCCGCCGGGCACCAGGCCCAGCCGCACCACCTGGAGGATCTGTTCCAGGGCCTCCTCGAAGCCGTTGCCCGCCCGCACCGGCCGCAGGACGGGCGCGAGCCGGTCCTCCGGCCCCTTCCCCGAGCTCTTCTCCGCCACCTCGCGGTTTCCCCTTCCCAAGCAATGGTCTTCGGCAATACCTTATGGCTCCCGGCTGACCGAAGGAGGAGCATCCCCGTGGCAGACCGCAAACCCCCGCTCACGGTCGACGAGCTGCGCAGCCTCGTCGCGAGCGGTGAGATCGACACAGTCGTCCTGGCCTTCCCCGACATGCAAGGGCGGCTCCAGGGCAAGCGGTTCGCCGCACCCTTCTTCCTCTCCGACGTACTGGAACACGGCACCGAGGGCTGCAACTACCTCCTCGCCGTGGACGTCGAACTCAACACCGTCGACGGCTACGAGATGTCCTCGTGGACCAAGGGATACGGCGACTTCGCCATGCGCCCCGACCTGACCACCCTGCGCCGCGTCCCCTGGAACGACGGCACGGCCCTGCTCATCGCCGACCTCGCCTGGAGCGACGGCACCCCCGTCACCGCCGCGCCCCGCCAGATCCTGCGCCGCCAGCTGGAGCGGCTCGCCGAGCGCGGCTACACCGCCCACGTCGGCACGGAGCTCGAATTCATCGTCTTCAAGGACACCTACGAACAGGCCTGGGACGCCGGCTACCGGGGCCTGACCCCGGTCAACCAGTACAACATCGACTACTCGGTCCTGGGGACCGGCCGCATCGAGCCGCTCCTGCGCCGCATCCGCAACGAGATGGCGGGCGCGGGCCTGACCGTCGAGTCCGCCAAGGGCGAGTGCAACCCCGGGCAGCACGAGATCGCCTTCAAGTACGACGAAGCCCTCGTCACCTGTGACCAGCACGCCGTCTACAAGACCGGGGCCAAGGAGATCGCCGCCCAGGAGGGCGTCTCGCTCACCTTCATGGCCAAGTACAACGAGCGCGAGGGCAACTCCTGCCACATCCACCTCTCGCTGCAGGACGCCGACGGGCGCAACGTCATGGCGGGTGAGGGGCCCGGCGGCATGTCCCCGGTGATGCGGCACTTCCTGGCCGGGCAGCTCGCGGCCATGCGGGACTTCTCCCTCCTCTACGCACCCAACATCAACTCCTACAAGCGCTTCCAGCCCGGGTCCTTCGCCCCGACCGCCGTGGCCTGGGGGTACGACAACCGCACCTGCTCCCTCCGGGTGGTCGGCCACGGCCGCTCGCTGCGCTTCGAGAACCGCCTCCCCGGCGGCGACGTCAACCCGCACCTCGCCGTCGCCGGCCTGGTCGCGGCCGGTCTGTACGGCATCGAGCAGGAGCTGGAACTCCCCGAGGCGTGCGAGGGCAACGCGTACACCGCCGGATACGCCCACGTCCCCACCACCCTGCGCGAGGCCGCCGAGCTGTGGGAGAACAGCCCCGTCGCCAAGGCCGCCTTCGGGGACGAGGTCGTCGCCCACTACCGCAACATGGCGCGGGTCGAGCTCGAAGCGTTCGACGCCGCGGTGACCGACTGGGAGCTGCGCCGCTCCTTCGAACGCATGTGAGGAACGACTTGTCCGACCAGCACCTCGTACTCGATCCCGCCACCGAAGAGGTCGTCGCCGCCGTCCCGGCCGCCACCGCCGCCGACGTCGACGCCGCCGTGGCCCGCGCCACCACCGCCCAGCGCGGGTGGGCGGCGGCGGCCCCCGCAGACCGGGCCCGCCTCCTGCGCCGCTTCGCCGCCGTCGTCGACGACCACGTGGAGGAACTGGCGCGCCTGGAGGTCCGCGAGGCCGGCCACACCATCGGCAACGCCCGCTGGGAAGCCGGCAACGTCCGCGACCTGCTCGACTACGCGGCCGGGGGAGTGGAACGCCTCAACGGCCGCCAGATCCCCGTCCCCGGCGGACTCGACGTCACGATCCTCGAACCCCTCGGCGTCGTCGGTGTGATCGCCCCCTGGAACTTCCCCATGCCGATCGCCGCCTGGGGCACCGCCCCCGCGCTCGCGGCCGGCAACGCGGTGGTCCTCAAGCCCGCCGAGACCACCCCGCTCACCGCACTCCGGCTCGCCGAACTGGCCCTGGAGGCGGGGCTCCCCGAGGGGCTGTTCCAGGTGGTGCCCGGTGCCGGGCCCGTCGCGGGCCACGCCCTCGTCGAGCACCCCGGCGTGGCCAAGATCGTCTTCACCGGCTCCACCCGCGTCGGCAAGGGCATCATGGCCGCCTGCGCCGACCGGGTGAAGCGCGTGACTCTCGAGCTCGGCGGCAAGAGCCCCAACATCGTCTTCGCCGACGCGGACATCGAGGCCGCCGCGGCCGCGACCCCGATGTCCTTCCTGGACAACGCCGGCCAGGACTGCTGCGCCCGCACCCGCATCCTCGTGCAGCGCGGGGTGTACGACCGCTTCCTGGAACTGCTGGCGCCCGCCGTCGAGGAGATCGTCGTCGGCGACCCGTCCGACGAGAAGACGCAGATGGGCCCGCTGATCTCCCGGGCCCAGCTCGACCGGGTCCGCTCGTACGTCCCCGGGGACGCGGCCGGCATCCGCGGCAAGGCGCCCGAAGGCCCCGGCTTCTGGTTCCCGCCCACCGTCCTCACCCAACTCGCGCCCGACGCGCCGGCGGCCGTCGAGGAGGTCTTCGGCCCGGTCGCCGTGGTCCTGCCCTTCGACGACGAGCAGGACGCCGTCCGGCTCGCCAACGCCACCGACTACGGCCTGTCCGGCTCCGTCTGGACCCGCGACGTCGGCCGTGCCCTGCGCGTCTCCGGCGCCGTCCGGGCGGGCAACCTCTCCGTCAACTCCCACTCCAGCGTCCGCTACTGGACGCCGTTCGGAGGCTTCAAGCAGTCCGGCCTCGGCCGCGAGCTCGGCCCCGACGCCCTCACCGCCTTCACCGAAACCAAGAACGTCTTCATCAGCACGGAGGCCTGAACCGACATGACCGAGAACCCTGTGTGCCGCCGCCTCGTGGGCCGTACCGCCGTCATCACCGGCGCCGGCAGCGGCATCGGCCTGGCCGCCGCCCGCCGCCTCGCCTCCGAAGGCGCCCACGTCGTGTGCGGCGACATCGACGAGAAGGCCGGCAAGGCCGCCGCGGACGAGGTCGGCGGCACCTTCGTGCGCGTCGACGTCACCGACGCCGAACAGGTCGAGGCCCTGTTCAAGGCCGCGTACGACACCTACGGCAGCGTCGACATCGCCTTCAACAACGCCGGCATCTCGCCGCCCGACGACGACTCCATCCTGGAGACGGGCCTGGAGGCCTGGAAGCGGGTCCAGGACGTCAACCTCACCTCCGTGTACCTGTGCTGCAAGGCCGCCATCCCCTACATGCGGCGCCAGGGCAAGGGCTCCATCATCAACACCGCCTCCTTCGTCGCCATCATGGGCGCCGCCACCTCGCAGATCTCGTACACCGCCTCCAAGGGGGGCGTGCTGGCGATGTCGCGGGAACTGGGCGTGCAGTTCGCCCGCGAAGGCATCCGCGTCAACGCCCTGTGCCCCGGGCCGGTGAACACCCCGCTGCTGCAGGAGCTGTTCGCCAAGGACCCGGAGCGGGCCGCCCGCCGCCTCGTTCACATCCCGGTGGGCCGGTTCGCCGAGGCCGAGGAGATCGCCGCCGCCGTCGCGTTCCTCGCCAGCGACGACTCCTCCTTCGTCAATGCCACCGACTTCCTCGTCGACGGCGGCATCTCCGGCGCCTACGTCACCCCGCTGTAACCCCTGCCGTTCACCCCGCCTCCACCACCCCGACAGCCGGGCGTCGTCCGACGCCCGGCTGTCCTGCGTAGACCTGGAGCGTGTACGTGACAGACCTGCGCCGATGGGCCGCCGCGGCGGCCGCCTCCGCCCTGGCGGTCACCGGCCTGACCGCCGCGTCCGGACCCGCCCACGCGACGCCGGAAGCCCCCCGCCCCGCGGCCACCGGCGGCTGGTACGGCGACGGCACCGCCGGGCCCGTCCACGACGACCACGGCAGCGTCGCACCCGGCGGGGAGGACTCCCTGCACGGGTCCCGAGGCGCGCCCTAAGGTGACTGCATGAGCATGACGACCCCGCCTCCTGTGCCGGGCGGCACGGGGGTACCCCCAGGCTGGTACCCGGACCCCGGCAACCCCGCCGTCGAGCACTGGTGGGACGGCACGGCCTGGACCGGACACACGCGCTCGCCGCGGCCCCACCGCGCGGGGCGGGCCCTGCCCGTCGCGGTGGCGGGCGTCGCCGTGGTGGTGGCGATCGCCGTGGCCGCGGTCATGCTGGTCCCTGAGGACGACACCGCGGCGCCCCCGGCGAGCGCCGCGACCTCCCAGGCCCCCTCCACGGCCGTGCCGGTCCCGGCCCCCAGTCCGACCCCGACCCCGGGCGCCACTCCCGGCGAGGACCCCACGGTCCTCGTCGACCAGCTCAACGGCATCACGCTGCCCGTCCCCGACGGGTGGGAGAAGCCGGAGTTCACCACGACCGACCTCCCCACCGTGGTCACCGTGGCCGAGGCCCCCTGCCCCGCCGACACCGGCCGCGACTGCCGGCGCGGCACCGTCACCTCCTCCACCGTCAGCGCCGACGCCGGGGCCTCCTACCGGAAGATCGCCGAGCAGGACATCGCCACGGCCGCCGACCGCGCCTACGAGGAGGACGCACTCGGCAACCGACACTACGGCGGCATCCGGTCCCACCGCGTGGTCGCCTCCCGGCCCGCCGTCGTCGCCGGCCGCACCGGACACCTCGTCCGCTGGCGGGTGACGACCGCCTTCGGCCCCGGCGGCTGGGTCCAGTCCCTGGCATTCCCCTCACCCATGGGCAGCGAGTCACCGGTCGTCGTCCGGTTCGCCTTCGACGCAGGCCCGGACGGGCCCGCCCTCGCCCTCATGGACGAGATCACACGGGGCATCCGCCCCATCGGCAGCTCGACGGGCGGCGGAGTCGGAAGCTCCATCGGCCCCTGACGGACGGCGCGGCCGTGCTCCCGGTGCGTGTTGCCGTTTCCGCACCGGAAGTTGTCACCTCGGTACGGCGATCGCAGCCTGGTCCGCGACCGAAGGCCGACAACAGGAGCCAGGAGGCCGCACGATGACCGTCCACGAAGGCACCGGGACCGCACCGGGCACCGGCAAAGCGCCGCGGGGCAACCGCATCCACCACGTACGAGCCGGCGAGTTGCACGGCCACGCCGCTCTCAGCGGCAGCACCGTCGGCTCCAAGAAGCTCTGGATGGGACTGGTGGAGAACCCGCCGCTGAGCGCGACGGACAACCATCACCACGGCGATTCGGAGGCGGGGATCTACGTGGTCAGCGGACACCCCGTGTTCGTTCACCACGACGGCCGGCAGGAGGTGCGGATCTCCGCCGGGCCCGGCGACTTCCTGCTGGTCCCGCCGTTCGTCCCCCACCGCGAGGAGAATCCGGACCCGGACGAGCCGGTGGTCGTCGTGATCGCACGGACCACGCAGGAACCGATCAAGGTCTCGGTGCCCGAGCTGTACCACCTCGACGAGGCGGACGGCACCGACGCGACGCACGGCACCGACAAGCCGTAGGACCGGCGCTCCCTGCCCGAGCCCGCCGGCCCGCTCCGCGGTCGTCGCCCCCGGATTCGCCGCCGCGGAGGGGGCGAGGCGACCGGCCGGAGTCTAGAGGAACGTCCGGCCCTCGCCCCGGTACGTCGGCACGGTCGCCGTCACCCGGTCGCCCTCGACCAGGTGCAGCGCGTCGAACCGCTCGCACAGCTCACCGGCCTTCGCGTGCCGGAACCACACCTTGTCCCCGATCAGCAGGTCGTCGGCGGGTGAGCCCAGCAGCGGCGTCTGCACCTCGCCCGCCCCTTCCTGGGGGTCGTAGCGCAGCCCCTCCGGAAGGTACGGGACGGGCAGCCGGTCCCGGCCCGCCGCGCCGGACGCGGGGTAGCCGCCCCCGAGCACGGTCACCACGCCCACGCCGGGGCGGCGGACGACCGGCTGCGCGAACAGCGCGGCCGGACGGCCCGTGAACGACGTGTAGTTGTCGAACAGCCGCGGCGTGTAGAGCCCCGAACCGGCCGCGATCTCGGTCACCGCGGCCTCGGCCGCCGTGTGCTGCACGCTGCCGGTGCCGCCGCCGTTGACGAACTCCAGCTCCGGCGCGACCGCGCGCACCGCGTCCACCACGGCCGCCCGCCGCACGGCCAGCTCGCGGCGGGCCGCCGCCTGCATCAGACGCACGGCCCGCGACCGCAGCGGCCGCCCGGCGACCGCGTCACCGACACCGGCGACGTGTCCCTCGTACGCCATGAGCCCGACGAGCCGGAACCCCGGCCGCCGCGCCACGGTACGGGCCACCTCCGCCACCTGTGCGGCCGTGCGGAGCGGCGAACGCCGGGCCCCGACCCGTACCCGCCCGCCGAGCAGGTGCAGCGACGTGTCCAGCTCCAGGCACACCCGGATCTCCTCGGTGCCGCCGTCGCGCGCCGCGTCGATCAGGTCCAGCTGCGCGGGGTCGTCCACCATCACGGTCACCGCGGCCGCGAGCTTGGCGTCACCGGCCAGCCCGGCGAATCCCGCCCGGTCCGCCGACGGATACGCGAGGAGTACGTCGTCGAACCCGGCCCGCGCCAGCCACAGCGACTCCTCCAGGGTGAACGACATGATCCCCGCGAAGCCGTCCCGTGCGAGCACCCGCTCCAGCAGCGCCCGGCACCGCACGGACTTGCTCGCCACGCGCAGCGGCTTCCCGCCGGCCCGGCGGACCAGATCGGCTGCGTTCGCGTCGAACGCCTCCAGATCGACGACCGCGAGCGGCGCGTCGAGGTGGGCGGTGGCCCGGTCGTACCGGGCCCGGTCAGCGGCACGGGGAGTCATGGCCCGAGCCTGCCAGACCGTGCTACCTCCGGGTAGGGGGATGTTCCGGTCAGATCCTCCCCGAGCTGCGGCCTCGTTGCGGCGCACCTGGGCGGAAGCCGTAAAGTGACGACACGCGCTGATGAACGGGCCTGCCCCGCAACGCGATCCGGACGACACGCAGGGGGGCGGATGAGCACCGAAGCACGACGCCCCGCCTCCCGCATCTCGGAGGCGTTCCTCCCACCGGACGCCCCTGCGCAGACCCCTCCGAAAGCCCCGCCCGTTCCGGCACCCGCCCGGCCCACGGAGCCCCCGTCGTCCTCTCCCGCTCCCGCCTCCGGCACGCCCGCGCCTTCCACCGCCGTCGACCGCGGCACGCCGCCCTCTCCTGCTCCCGCGTCCGCCCCGCAGGCCCCGCAGGCCGCGCAGGCCGCGCAGACCCCGCGAACCCCACCGGCCCCCGCGGCGCCTCGGAGCGCGCCCGCCCCCGGCCGGCCGGCGGCCCCTGCGGCACGCCCGGGCACCCCCACGCCCCCGGCGCCGGCGCCTCGGCGCGCGGCGGGGCCCATGCCCCCGGAGGCACCGGGGCAGGCCCCGGCCGCCGGCCGGACCACCCCGCCCGCCGCCCCCGCCGGCCGCGCGATACCGCCGGGCCCCCTACCGCCCGCCCGGCCGCCGCACCCGGCCGGCGTGCCCGCCGCGGGCGAGCGTCCGGCGACGGAGACCACCACACGCCTGCGGCCCGTACCGGCGGAGCCCACCCGGCGGCGGCCCGTCGGGGCCGTCACCCTCGGGCCCGCGCCGGGAGCCGGGGCGTACGGGACGCAGCCGTCGTACTGGGGGCCGCCCCCCGCCGAAGCCCCCGTGGAGACCACCACCCGCCTGCGGCCCGTCCAGGAGCGGCACCCGGGGCGGGCCCGGGCCGCCCTCGCCTGCCTCGTCCTCGGGCTCGGGTGCATCGGCGGGGCCGCGGCCGGAGCGTGGCTCGTGGGCGACGCCGACACCGGGGCCCCCTCCCGTACGGCCTACTCCGAGGCGCGCACCCTCTGGCACAGCGCCCCCGTCGACACCCTCTTCCCGCGCACGCTGCGGGGTGACGGAGCCGGACCCGGCCGGGCCGACCGGGTCTGGTCGCGCGTCGCCGTCGCGCCCGACGGCCCCTGCGCGGGCGCGCTCGACCCGCTGCTCGTCAAGGCGCTGCAACCCGTCGGCTGCGCGCGCGTACTGCGCGCCACGTACACCGACGCCACGTCCACCAGCGTCACCACCGTCGGCATGGTCTTCACCGAGGCCGACGCCCCTGCCATGGCCGGCCTGCACGCCCGCTTCGGCGACGAGGGCCTCGACGAGCGCACCGACCTGATGCCCCGCACCCTCCCGGCGCCCGGCACCGTCGCCGCGCGCTTCGGCGACGAGCAGCGCGCCAGCTGGCGGGTGCGGGTGCTCACCGAAGCACCGGTGGTCGTCTACGCCGTGTCCGGCTTCGCCGACGGCCGCACCGTGCCCGACCCGCAGCCCGCCACCGAGGCGATGGCCGCCGGCCGGACCACCGCCGCCGCCCAGGCGGGGCTCGGCCACGAGGCCAAGGGCATCGCCGACCGGATCGAACGGGGCCTGCGCGTGGCGGTGGCCCGGCGGACCGCCGAGGAGCCGACGTGAGACGACGACGCCCCCGCATCCTCGCCGCCCTCCTCGCGACCGGGATCGCCACGGGTCTGACCGTGCTGCCCGCCGCCCCCGCCCACGCCGACGCGATCCGCACCCAGCAGTGGGGCCTGGAGGCGCTGCACACCGCCGAGGCGTGGCGCACCACCAAGGGCGCGGGCATCACCGTCGCCGTCCTCGACACCGGTGTCGACCCCACCCACCCCGACCTCGCCGGCAACGTCCTGCCCGGCAAGGACCTCATCGGCTTCGGCGCCGGTTCCGGCGACCGCGCGTGGGCCCGCCACGGCACCGCCATGGCCGGCATCATCGCGGGCCACGGCCACGGCCCGGGGAACCAGGACGGAGTCCTCGGCATCGCGCCCGAGGCGCGGATCCTCCCCGTCCGCGTCATCCTCGAAGGCACCGACCCCGCCCGCAACAAGGCCCGCGCCACCCGCGGCACCGCCCTCGCCCGGGGCATCCGCTGGGCCGTCGACCAGGGCGCCGACGTGATCAACCTCTCCCTCGGCGACGACAGCAAGTCGGCCCACGCCGACGCCGCCGAGGACGCCGCGGTCCAGTACGCCCTGGCCAAGGGCGTGTCCGTGGTGGCCTCGGCGGGCAACGGCGGCGAGAAGGGCGACCACATCTCCTACCCCGCCGCCTACCCGGGGGTCATCGCCGTCACCGCCGTCGACCGCTACGGCACGCACGCGGCCTTCTCGACCAGCCGCTGGTACGCCACCGTCAGCGCACCCGGCGTCGACATCGTCATCGCGGACCCGGACCGCAAGTACTACCAGGGCTGGGGCACCAGCGCGGCCTCCGCGTTCGTCTCCGGAGCCGTCGCCCTCGTCCGCTCCGCCCACCCGGACCTCACCCCCGCGCAGATCAAGAAGCTGCTCACGGACACGGCCCGCGACCGTCCCGCGGGCGGCGGCCACGACGACGACAAGGGGTACGGGACGGTGGACCCGGCCGCCGCGATCGCCGCGGGCGCGAAGCTGCGCCCCGGCGACCCCAAGGCCGTCACCTCCGGCTACACGGGGCGCTACTTCGGCGACGGGCCGGTGGCGGCACAGGCGGAGCGGACGGCCCTCGGGCTGCTCGCCCCGGTCACCGGCGGCGTCGGCGTCGCGCTGGTGGCGGTGGCGGTGGTGCTGTGGCGCGGGGGCGGCGCGGCACGCCGCTGAGACCCGGTTAGGCTCGACGCGTGGCGCTCAAGAACATCCCCGACCCCGGTTTCTCCGACGACGACGGCACCGCCGACCCCGAGCTCTCGGCGGCCCTCGCCGCCTGGGCCGCGGACCGGTCCGCGGAACCGCGCGTGCTGGCCGCCCTCAAGGGCGCCCGGCTGCTCGTCCCGGTCGTGGCCGTCCTCGGCGAGGTCGAGGAGGACGAGAACGGGCTGCGCCGCGAGAAGACCAGCGACATGGCCGTGCCGACGCTCACCGCCGGCGACCGCCGCGCGCTGCCCGCCTTCACCTCCCTGGCGTCCCTGGCGCTCTGGGACCCGCAGGCCCGCCCCGTCGCCGTACCGCTGCACCAGGCGCTGCAGGCCGCCGCGCACGAGAAGGCGGACACGCTGGTGCTGGACCTCGCGGGCCCCGTGCCGTACCAGCTGACCGGACGGGCCCTGCTCGCCCTGGCCGAGGGCCGTACGACCACCGACCCGCTCGCCGACCCGGCCGTCACGCGGGCCGTGCGCGACGTGGTGGCGGCCGAGCCCGCGGTGCTGCGGGCCCACCTGGGCCGGGGCGCCGCGGACGGGACGCTCGCCCTGGTCCTGGCTCCCGACGCGGTGCCCGCCGAGGCGGCCGGCCGTGTCGCCCGCGCGCTCGCGGCCGACGAAACACTGAGGGCCCGCCTGGTGCGGGGCCTCGACCTGGCACTCCTGCCGGCCGCGGCCACGCCCCCGGGCGAGCCCTTCTACGTACGGAACTGACCTGCGCGGCCGCGGCCCCTGCCCGGGCCCGAGCCGCGGGGGGCTCAGCCGAACACCGGCCCCGTGTACTTCTCGCCCGGCCCCTGCCCCGGCTCGTCCGGGACGACCGACGCCTCGCGGAACGCCAGCTGCAGCGACTTCAGGCCGTCGCGCAGCGGCGCCGCGTGGAACGAGCTGATCTCCGTGACGCTCGCGTCCAGCAGGCCCGCCAGCGCGTGGACCAGCTTGCGCGCCTCGTCGAGGTCCTTGTGCTCGTCGCCCTCCTCGGTGAGCCCGAGCTTCACCGCCGCGGCGCTCATCAGGTTGACGGCGACCGTCACGATCACCTCGACCGCGGGGACCTCCGCGATGTCGCGGGTCATGGTCTCGAAGTCGGTGGTCTCGGAGGCGGAGGGGTTGCTCGGCGTGGCGTCACTCATGACGCCCACGATAGGCGCCCTCTCCCGGTTAGCCGCACCCGGCCGGAGCTGGTAACCTGGTGTGACGACCGGCCGGACACGACTCGTGCTCCGGCCCACAAGTGGAGGCTCCGCTCTCCCACCTGGCCGTCCTCCGGGACGGCGGGTCACCGGTCAGGTGGCGACCATCGTTCCGTACGGACGATGGTGCCGCCCGAATGTGCGCCCCGCGGTACGCCGTGGCGGTGCTCCGGTAGCACGAGGAGCCCCGCCTGTGTCCCGTCCGGGGCATTTTTCATGCACCGGCGCGGTTGGTCTCACACAACAGACGTTACGCGTCCGTCCGCCAGGCGGTCGCGTGGTGCTACCGAGGAGGATCCATCAGCGCCGAGCCCCGCATCAACGACCGGATTCGCGTTCCCGAGGTGCGACTTGTCGGTCCCAGCGGCGAGCAGGTCGGGATTGTTCCGCTTGCCAAGGCCCTGGAGCTTGCGCAGGAGTACGACCTCGACCTCGTCGAGGTCGCGGCGAACGCCCGCCCGCCCGTGTGCAAGCTCATGGACTACGGGAAGTTCAAGTACGAGTCGGCCATGAAGGCCCGTGAGGCGCGCAAGAACCAGGCGCACACGGTCATCAAGGAGATGAAGCTCCGGCCGAAGATCGACCCGCACGACTATGACACCAAGAAGGGTCACGTCGTCCGGTTCCTCAAGCAGGGCGACAAGGTCAAGATCACGATCATGTTCCGTGGTCGCGAGCAGTCCCGGCCGGAGCTCGGCTACCGGCTGCTGCAGCGGCTGGCGGAGGACGTCCAGGACCTCGGGTTCATCGAGTCGAACCCGAAGCAGGACGGCCGCAACATGATCATGGTTCTCGGTCCGCACAAGAAGAAGACCGAGGCCATGGCCGAGGCCCGCGAGGCGCAGGCCGCCCGCAAGGCGGAGCGCCAGGGCCAGCCCGCCCAGGCGGACGAGGACGCGCAGGCCGAGGTGCCCGCCGAGGCCGAGCAGTCCGCCCCGTAGGCCCGAGGCCCCGCCGAAGGCCTGTTTCCCGGGCACCCGCCCGGGATGCAACCGATACATCTGACGCTCCCGCGCGCCGGTCCCCGGACCGGCTGGGAGCGCCACTGACGAGGAGAGAACGGCGCTATGCCGAAGAACAAGACGCACAGCGGTGCCAAGAAGCGCTTCAAGATCACCGGCTCCGGCAAGGTGCTGCGCGAGCGCGCCGGCAAGCGCCACCTGCTCGAGCACAAGTCGTCCAAGCTGACGCGTCGCCTCACCGGCAACGCCGAGATGGCCCCGGGTGACAGCGCCAAGATCAAGAAGATGCTGGGCATCTGACTGACCTCCCGCCCTCGGTGACGAGGGCATCCGGTCACCACCGGGACCCAATCGTTTCCGGGTCGTGTGAGTCCAACCACGGCCCCGCTACAAGGAGTTAACACGTGGCACGCGTCAAGCGGGCAGTCAACGCCCACAAGAAGCGCCGGGCGATCCTCGAGCAGGCCAGCGGTTACCGCGGCCAGCGCTCCCGCCTGTACCGCAAGGCGAAGGAGCAGGTCACCCACTCCCTCGTCTACAACTACAACGACCGCAAGAAGCGCAAGGGCGACTTCCGTCAGCTGTGGATCCAGCGCATCAACGCCGCTGCCCGCGCCAACGGCATCACCTACAACCGCTTCATCCAGGGTCTGAAGGCCGCCAACATCGAGGTGGACCGCAAGATCCTGGCCGAGCTCGCCGTCAACGACGCGGGCGCGTTCGCCGCGCTCGTCGAGGCCGCCCAGAAGGCGCTCCCGAGCGACGTCAACGCCCCGAAGGCCGCCGCCTGATCTCCCAGGCAGCAGTGCTTCCGCCCGGACCCGCAGGCCCCGCGCCTGCGGGTCCGGTCTGTTCCACCTCCGCGCGTACGAGATAGAGAGAGCCGCCGACCACCATGGGCACCCCCGAGCTGATCTCCCCGCGATCCCCGCGCGTCGTCGCCGCCCGGCGGCTCGCCAAGCGGAACTTCCGGGGCAAGGAGCGGCTGTTCATCGCCGAGGGCCCGCAGGCCGTCCGGGAGGCCGTCGCGCACCGCAGCGGAGGCGAGCCGACGCTGGTCGAGCTCTTCACCACCCTGGACGCCGCCGAGCGGTACGCCGACATCGTCGCGGCCGCCCGCGCCACCGGCGCCCGCGTCCACCACGCCTCCGACGCCGTGCTCGCCGAGGTCTCGCAGACCGTCACGCCGCAGGGGCTCCTCGGGGTCTGCCGCTTCCTCGACTCGCCCTTCGAGGACATCCTCACGGGCCGCCCCCGGCTCGTCGCCGTGCTCGCCCACGTACGCGACCCCGGCAACGCCGGGACCGTGCTGCGGTGCGCCGACGCCGCCGGCGCGGACGCCGTCGTGCTCACCGACGCCTCCGTCGACCTGTACAACCCCAAGGCCGTGCGCGCCTCGGTCGGCTCCGTCTTCCACCTCCCCGTCGCCGTCGGTGTCCCCGTGGAGCAGGCCGTCGCCGGACTCCGGCGCGCGGGCGTACGGGTCCTCGCCGCCGACGGGGCCGGCGAGGCCGACCTCGACGACGAGCTCGACGCGGGCACCATGGGCGGTCCCACCGCCTGGATCTTCGGCAACGAAGCCTGGGGCCTGCCCGAGGAGACCCGCGCGCTCGCCGACGCCGTGGTGCGCGTACCGATCCACGGCAAGGCCGAGAGCCTGAACCTGGCGACCGCCGCGGCCGTATGTCTCTACGGCTCCGCCCGTGCGCAGCGCGCTGCCGGAGGGTGCCGCTCCGTCACCTCCACCTAGTAGGCTGACGGGCTCGGGGGCCCACTGCGCTAGACGGAGGGGTGGGATTGCGGGGATGACGCTCAGGACGAGCAGGCCGGCGGCGGCGCCGGGCGCTTTACTGGACGTGCCCGGAGCCTGCGGAACGCCCGGCGAGGCCGGGACGCCCGCCGCCGCGCCCGCGGGCCACGCGTACGATCCCGACGAGCTGCCCGACGGCCTCGTCGTCGCCGACGAGCACGGCCGCGTCGTGTGCTTCAACACCGCGGCCGAGCGCATCACCGCGGTGCCCCGCGCGGAGGCCCTCGGCCGCCCCCTGGAGCTCGCCCTCCCTCTGGAGGACCTCAAGGGCCGCCGCTGGTGGCAGCTGACCGACCCCTACGGCGGGCTCGCCATCCGCGTCCGGCAGCCCGAGCGCAACCTGCTGCTGCCCGGTGGCCGCGAGGTCCTCGTCGCCGCCACGTACGTCCGCGAGCACCCCACCGGGCCGGTCCGCAAGGTCGTCGTCACCCTGCGCGGCACCGAGGCGCGCCGCCGCACCGAGCGCAGCCACGCCGAGCTGATCGCCACCGTCGCCCACGAACTGCGCTCCCCGCTCACCTCCGTCAAGGGCTTCACCGCGACCCTGCTCGCCAAGTGGGAGCGGTTCACCGACGACCAGAAGCGGCTGATGCTGGAGACGGTCGACGCCGACGCCAACCGCGTCACCCGGCTCATCGCCGAGCTGCTCGACATCTCCCGAATAGACTCCGGCCGCCTCGAGGTGCGCCGCCAGCCCGTCGACATCGCCGCCGCCGTCGGCCGCCACATCCAGGCCCACACCGCCCGGGGGCAGTCCCCGGACCGGTTCTTCGTCCGCGTGCGCCGCCCGCTGCCCGATCTGTGGGCCGACCCCGACAAGATCGACCAGGTGCTGGGCAACCTGCTCGAAAATGCGGTGCGGCACGGCGAGGGAACCGTCACCATCGAGGTGGCACCCACCGGCACCGACGACGAGAAGGGAACGGCCGTCACCGTGAGCGACGAAGGACCCGGCATTCCCGAGGAGTCGATGGGCCGCGTGTTCACCCGCTTCTGGCGGGGCAGCAAGCGCGGCGGGACCGGTCTCGGCCTGTACATCGTCAAGGGCATCGTCGAGGCGCACGGTGGGACGATCACCGTCGGCCGGGGACCGGCCGGCGGCGCCGAGTTCCGATTTACGCTGCCCGTGGGCGCCCCCGCCTATCTGACCTGACAGAGGCGGCACAGGAGTCCACGGGCTGATCCGCGGCGCACCCGCCACCCCATACCCCGTTAGACTCGTCCTTTGGCACCTTTGCGTCCTCGGTCGTCGAGCGGGGGCCCCAGCCAGCCCATCGGAAGTACGGGAAGAGATGTCGGCACCCAATAAGTCGTACGACCCTGTCGAGGTCGAGGCACTGAAACCGGAAGAGATCGAGCGCATGCGGGACGAGGCGCTCGCCGCCTTCGCCGCCGCCGGTGACCTCGA
The DNA here is from genome assembly GCF_044455245.1 of Streptomyces sp. NPDC051310. Classification (NCBI taxonomy): domain Bacteria; kingdom Bacillati; phylum Actinomycetota; class Actinomycetes; order Kitasatosporales; family Streptomycetaceae; genus Streptomyces; species Streptomyces sp. NPDC051310. The sequence continues at coordinate 34,720 of NZ_JBITEO010000009.1, read as the reverse complement.
CGCGCTCCACGAGGCCAAGGTCGCGCACACCGGACCCGCCTCGCCGCTCGCGCTCGCCAACCGGGAGATCGGCGCCCTGCCCCCGCACGCCAAGGCCGAGGCCGGCAAGCGCGTGGGCCAGGCCCGCGGTGCCGTGAACAAGGCACTCGCCGCCCGCCAGACCGAGCTGGAGGCCGAGCGCGACGCCCATGTGCTGGTCGAGGAGGCCGTGGACGTCACACTGCCCTACGACCGCACCCCGGCCGGCGCCCGCCACCCGCTCACCACGCTCATGGAGCGCCTCGAGGACATCTTCGTGGGCATGGGCTACGAGGTCGCGGAGGGCCCCGAGGTCGAGTCCGAGTGGCTCAACTTCGACGCGCTCAACATCGCCGTCGACCACCCCGCCCGCGGGGAGCAGGACACCTTCTTCGTCGCCGACGAGAAGGGCACGTCCGGCTCCGGCGTCGTGCTGCGCACCCACACCTCGCCCGTCCAGGTCCGCTCCATGCTCGACCGCGAGCCGCCGCTGTACGTGATCTGCCCCGGCCGCGTGTACCGCACGGACGAGCTGGACGCCACGCACACCCCGGTGTTCCACCAGGTCGAGCTGCTCGCCGTCGACGAGGGCCTCACCATGGCGGACCTCAAGGGCACCCTCGACCACATGGTCCAGGCGCTCTTCGGCGGGGAGGGCATGAAGACCCGGCTGCGGCCGAACTTCTTCCCCTTCACCGAGCCGTCCGCCGAGATGGACATGGTCTGCTACGTGTGCCGCGGCGAGTCCGTCGGCAACCCGGACCGCCCCTGCCGCACCTGCTCCAGCGAGGGCTGGATCGAGCTCGGCGGCTGCGGCATGGTCAACCCCAAGGTGCTCACCGCCTGCGGCGTGGACCCCGAGAAGTACAGCGGATTCGCCTTCGGGTTCGGCATCGAGCGGATGCTGATGTTCCGCCACAACGTCGAAGACATGCGAGACATGGTCGAGGGTGACGTCCGGTTCACCCGGCCGTTCGGGATGGAGATCTGATGCGGGTCCCGCTTTCGTGGCTGCGGGAGTACGTCGACCTGCCGGCGACGGAGACCGGCCGAGACGTACAGACCAGGCTCATCGCGGCCGGTCTCGAGGTGGAGACCGTCGAGCAGCTCGGCGCCGGCCTCAAGGGCCCGCTGGTCGTCGGCCAGGTCCTCACCATCGAGGAGCTGACCGAGTTCAAGAAGCCCATCCGCTTCTGCACCGTCGACGTCGGCGCGGCCAACGGCACCGGCGAGCCCCAGGAGATCATCTGCGGGGCGCGCAACTTCGCCGTGGGCGACAAGGTCGTCGTGGCCCTGCCCGGCGCGGTCCTGCCCGGTGACTTCCAGATCGCCGAGCGCAAGACGTACGGCCGGATGTCCCGCGGCATGATCTGCTCCGGTGACGAGCTGGGCATGGGTGACGACGGCACTCACGGCATCATCGTGCTGCCGCCGGAGATCGAGGTCGGCATCGACGCGGAGCAGCTGCTGGAGCTGCACGACGAGGTCCTCGACATCGCCGTCACCCCGGACCGCGGCTACTGCCTGTCCCTGCGCGGTGTCGCCCGCGAGGCCGCCACCGCCTACGGGCTGCCGCTGCGCGACCCGGCCCTCCTCGACGTGCCGGCGCCGAACTCGTACGGCTATCCCGTGAAGGTCACCGACCCCGTCGGCTGCGACCGCTTCACCGCGCGGACGGTCGTCGGGCTCGACCCCGAGGCCCGCTCGCCGATCTGGCTGCGCCGCCGCCTGCAGAAGGCCGGCATGCGGCCGATCTCACTCGCCGTCGACGTCACCAACTACGTGATGCTCGAACTCGGCCAGCCGCTGCACGCCTACGACCGCACCCGCGTCCAGGGCGCGATCGGCGTGCGCCGTGCCGAGCCCGGCGAGAAGATCACCACGCTCGACGGTGCCCAGCGCGTCCTCGACGCCGAGGACCTGGTCATCACGGACGACCGCGGGCCCATCGGCCTCGCGGGCGTGATGGGCGGCGCCAACACCGAGATCGCCGACTCCGTCACCGACCCGGAGACGGGCGAGGTGCGCGGGACCACCGACGTGGTCATCGAGGCGGCGCACTTCGACGCGATCTCCATCGCCCGCACGGCACGCCGCCACAAGCTGTCCTCCGAGGCGTCCCGGCGCTTCGAGCGCGGTGTCGACCCGCAGGCCGCGGCCGCCGCGGCGCAGCGCACCGTCGACCTGCTGGTCCTCCTCGCGGGCGGCACCGCCGAGGCCGGCGTCACCGAGGTCATCGCGCCGTCCGCGCCGCGCACGGTCACGATGCGCGCCGACCACCCCGACCGGGTCGCCGGCGTCTCCTACGGCCGCGAGACCGTCGTGCGCCGACTGCAGGAGGTCGGCTGCGACGTCTACGGGCAGGACGAGCTCACCGTCACCGTGCCGTCGTGGCGCCCCGACCTCGCCCACCCGAACGACCTCGCCGAAGAGGTCATCCGGCTGGAGGGGTACGAGAACCTCCCGTCCACGCTGCCCCAGCCGCCGTCCGGCCGCGGGCTGACCGCCCGCCAGCGGCTGCACCGCCGTGTCGGCCGGGCGCTGGCCGGTGCCGGGTACGTCGAGGCGCCCAACTACCCCTTCGTCGCGGAGCAGGTCTTCGACCAGCTGGGCCTGGCGGCGGACGACCCGAACCGCACGGTGGTCCGGCTCGTCAACCCGCTCTCCGACGAAGAGCCGGCGATGCGCACCACGCTGCTGCCCGGGCTGCTCGGCGCGCTGCGCCGCAACGACGGACGCGGCAGCCACGACCTGGCGCTGTTCGAGACCGGGCTGGTCTTCCACCCGGCCGGTGAAGCGGGCACCACGATCGTGCTGCCCGTCGACCGCCGTCCCACCGACGAGGAGATCGCACGGCTCAACGCTCCGCTGCCCGAGCAGCCGCGCCACGTCGCCGTCGTCCTCGCCGGGGCGCGCGAGCAGGCCGGCTGGTGGGGCAAGGACCGCCCGGCGGACTGGGCCGACGCGGTCGAGGCCGCGCGGACCGTCGCCCGCGAGGCCGGCGCCGAGCTGATCGTGCGCCAGGGCCAGTACGGGCCGTGGCACCCCGGCCGGTGCGCGGAGCTGGCGGTCGTGGCCGACGGTGCGGAGCAGATCGTCGGGTACGCCGGTGAGCTGCACCCGCGCGTCGTCAAGGCGCTGCACCTGCCCGCCCGCACCTGCGCGATGGAGCTGAACCTCGACGCCGTCGAGCGGGCGTCCGCCGGTGCCCTGCGGGCGCCGCGGATCTCCACCTTCCCGGTCGCCACGCAGGACGTCGCACTGGTCGTCGCCCAGGACGTGCCGGCCGCCGAGGTCGAGCGCGCGCTGCGGGAAGGCGCCGGCGAACTGCTGGAGGACATCCGGCTGTTCGACGTCTTCACCGGCGAGCAGATCGGTGAGGGCCGCAAGTCCCTGGCGTACGCGCTGCGTTTCCGCGCCGCCGACCGGACGCTGACCGTCGAGGAGGCCTCGGCCGCCCGCGACGCCGCGGTGGCGCTGGCCACCGAGCGCACGGGCGCGGTGCTGCGCGGCGCCTGACGGCCGATCGCCGCCCGGAGGGGCATGCCCGCAACCCCGGGCATGCCCCTTCTTCCGTCCTCCGCCGCTGTTCGCCGGACCCACCACGGGTGATCCGCGCGTCACTCGTTCGAGTGGGAAGTCTGGTGCACTTTCCCCCCGGACGGGGACGATCGACAGACTCGTCCCGACCGCGAGTGGGGCCTGAAGAAGGGCGGTCCGCATGATCCGTACGCGATCCTGGCCTCGTCGCCTCGCCCCGCTCGCGCCGCCCGCCGTCTGGGGCGGCGTCGCCGTCCTGTGGAAGCTCACCTGTCCGCTGGCACAGCAGGAAGGGCTCGCCACCCGGATCGCCACCAGCGTGGTCTTCTTCACGGTCGGCACCGGGCTGGTGCTGGGCATCCGTTACGGCCTGGTGCGCGAGCTGAGGCAGGTCAGAGCCATCGCCCACGCCACCCAGCAGGTGCTGCTGCGCCCGCTCCCGCCCCGGCTGGACGGCCTGTCCGCCGCCGCGGGCCAGCTCTCCGCCGCCCGCGGCGCGTCCGTCGGCGGCGACCTGTACGAGGCGGTCGTCACCCCGCACGGCGTGCGGCTCGTCATCGGCGACGTGCGCGGCCACGGGCTCGGGGCTCTCGGCGCGGCCGCGGCCGTCCTCGGCAGTTTCCGGGAAGCCGCGTACGACGAGGAGCGGCTCGACGGGGTGCTGCGGCGGCTGGACCGGGCGCTGTCGCGCCACTTGCGCGAGCGGGCGCGCGAGGAACACCCCGCGTTCGGCGGGCGGTACGGGCACAGCCCGTCGGCGGAGGAGTTCGTCACCGTCCTGCTGCTGGAGATCGGCCGGGACGGGGAGGTCCTGGCGCTCAACTGCGGGCACCCCTGGCCCTACCTCCTGGGCCCCGGTGCCGAACCGGTCGCGCCCGACGACCCGCTGCCGCCGCTCGGTGCCTTCCCGCTCCCCGGCGCCCTGCCCGTGCACCGGTGCGGCCGGCTCCTGCCCGGCCAGGCGCTGTTCCTGCACACGGACGGCGCCGAGGACGCGAGGAACGCGGCGGGGCAGTTCTTCCGGCTGGACGAGGTGCTGGCGCGGGCCGCCGCGACCGGCGCGGCACCCGCCGCCGTCATCCGCAGCGTGCATTCCGCGCTGCTGCGGCACACCGGCGGCCGGCTCACCGACGACGTGGCCCTGCTCGTCGTACGCAACGACCGCGCGCCGGTGCCGGCGCAGTCCGCGGAACACGGGCTGCGCCGGACCCGGCCCGCACCCTCCCATCGGTAGCGGCTCCAGGGACGGTCGGTGCGGCCGGCGCCGCCCGCCCTGCCGCGGAGTGTCGGGCAGATCCGGCAGGACGGACGACGCGTCGGCGGGCCACCGCACTGTACGAGGGGGAGCCGGTGACCCTGCCGCCTCTGTGAGAGACCGCTCAGTCAACCGGCGCCCGGGGCATGGCGGGAGAGCACGCGGGGCACGGATACGGGCATTCCGTTCACACCCCGTGCGAATGCGACTCCACTACGCTGGGCGCACCGAGCCTTCGAAGGGGCCCCCATGCAGCCCAACACCCTGCTCGACGCCCTGCTCGACGAAGCGGGCATCTCCCATGCCGGCCTGGCCGCGCACGTCAACCAGGCGGGCCGCGCCAGAGGCCTCGCCCTGCGGTACGAACACACCGCCGTCGCCCGCTGGCTGAAGGGCCAGCGGCCGCGCGGCCAGGTGCCGGACCTGATCTGCGAGGTGCTCGGCGCGCGGCTGCACCGCCCCGTCACGCTCGACGACATCGGGCTCGGTGTCCCCGGGGACGGGGCCGCCCCGCACGGCTCGCCGCTGTCCGGCTTCGTCGAGCGGGCCACCGCCCTGTGGCGCTCCGACGAGCAGCAGCGGCCGCACATGCTGGGCGCCCCGGCGGTCACCGGCACGCCCGCGGTGATGCCCGTGTGGGAGTGGGAGAACCCGCCGGAGGACGCCGACGTCTCGCGCGACGGCCGGACGCGCGTCTCGGCCTCCGACATCCAGATGCTGCGCGCGGCGCGGGCGCACTACGAGCTGATGTACCGGAAGGCGGGCGGCATCGCCACGCGCGCCCGGATCGTCGGGTTCCTCAACGCGGAGACCGCGCCGCTCCTGCGCGGCGCCTACAGCGACGCCCTGGGCCGCCAGCTGCACCGCGCGACCGGCGGGCTGGTGGCGGTGGCCGGCATCTGCGCGTACGACTCCGACGCCCATGGCCTCGCGCAGCGCTACTTCCACCAGGCGCTGCGGCTGGCGAAGGCGAGCGGGGACCGGGGGCTCGGCGCGTACGTCATCGCGCTGCTGGTCAACCAGTCGCTGTTCATGGAGGAGTATCGGCAGGCGGTGGCGTTCGCCGAGGCGGCCCTGCGCTCGGCCGGGCAGCAGATCACCCCGGCGCTCGCCGCGGATCTGTACGCGATGCAGGCGAAGGCGTACGCGCACCTCGGTGACGGTTCCAGTGCCCTGCGGTGCATCCGGCACGCGGAGGCGGAGGCGGAGCGCATCCGGCCGGGCCGCGAGCCGGACGAGACGGGGTACGTGCAGCCGGGGCTGGTGAACGTGCAGGTGGCCGAGGCGCTGCTCAGTCTGGGGGAACTCGGCGGTGCCCGGGAACACGCGACGGCCGCCGTCCGCACGCCGGCGCACGATCGGGGGCGGGTCCACCGGCTGGCGATGCTCAGCCAGATCGAGTTGCGGCAGGGGGAGGCCGACCGGGCCGCGCGCACCGCCGTCGAAATGGCCGAGCGGGCCCGGGGGATGGAGTCGCAGCGGCTGCGGGACCGGCTGCGCGCCGTGCGCGAACACCTGGTGGAGAGCGGGTGCGGGGAGGCGCGGGAAGCGGCCGAACGCATCGACGGGGCGTTGCGCGTTCCGCTCTGACGGCCGGGGCACGAGTTTCCTCGTGAGCAGGTAGCTGCTGCGATATTGCCATCGACTTGTCGGAAGGTGGCAGAAACGTGCAGTGGACGAACTTAAACGAACAGACTGTGTATGAGAACCGCTGGTTCAAGGTGAACCTCGCGGACGTCGCCCTCCCCGACGGCCGCCACCTCGACCACTTCCTCATCCGGCTCCGCCCGGTCGCCGTGGCGACCGCCGTCAACGAGGCGAACGAGGTGCTGATGCTCTGGCGCCACCGCTTCATCACCGACAGCTGGGGGTGGGAGCTGGCCGCCGGCGTCGTCGAGGACGGCGAGGACATCGCCGCGGCCGCGGCGCGGGAGATGGAGGAGGAGACGGGCTGGCGGCCGGGACCGCTGCGCCACCTGCTCACCGTGGAGCCCTCCAACGGCCTCACCGACGCCCGCCACCACCTCTACTGGGCGGAGGACGCCACGTACACCGGGCCTCCCGAGGACGACTTCGAGTCGTCGCGCCGTGAGTGGATCCCGCTGAAGCTGGTCCCGGACATGATCGCCCGGGGCGAGGTCCCGGCCGCCAACATGGCGGCCGGGCTGCTGATGCTGCACCATCTGCGGCTGGGCTGACGCGGCCGGACCGGCAGCCGCCGGTTCAGCGCCCGAGGCCCTGCCAGACCGCGACGGCCAGGGCGCCCACCGTGGTCAGCACGGAGACGGTGGGCAGGGGCCACTTGGCGTGCTCCAGCGCCGCGACGCGCGCGGCCAGATCGGTCAGATCACGGTCGATCTGGCCGTGGCGCTGGGCCAGCAGCGCCAGTTGCCCGTCGATCCGGGCGAGGCCGACGTCGAGACAGCGGCGCAGTTCTGCGAACTCCTCGACGGCCGCTAAGTGTTCGGGGTCGGTGGTCACGGTTTTCCGCTCCTCTTCGTTGTCCGAGCGGATCCGAGTCAACTCCCCGCACAGGGGCGCGGGGAGCGTGTGCGAAGGGCATATGCGAACACGCTCCGCACACCCCGTGCGAAAACCGGTGGCGCTGCGTTACGAGCCGTACGGGTAGAAGCCCGAGCCCGTCTTGCGGCCGAGCCGGCCCGCGTCGACCATGCGCTGCAGCAGCGGGGGAGCGGCGTACAGCGGCTCCTTGTACTCGGCGTACATCGAGTCGGCGACGGAGGCGACCGTGTCCAGGCCGATGAGGTCGGCGAGCTTCAGCGGCCCCATGGGGTGGGCGCAGCCCATCTCCATGCCGTTGTCGATGTCCTCGCGGCTGGCGATGCCCGACTCGAACATCCGGATCGCGGAGAGCAGGTACGGGATCAGCAGCGCGTTCACCACGAAGCCGGAGCGGTCCTGGGCCCGGATCGCGTGCTTGCCCAGCACCTTCTCGACCGCCGCCTGGGCGCGGCTGAGCGTCCCCTCGGAGGTGGTCAGCGCCGGGATCAGCTCGACGAGCTGCTGCACCGGGGCCGGGTTGAAGAAGTGGATGCCGATGACCTGGTCCGGGCGGGACGTCGCCACGGCCAGCTTCACCAGCGGGATGGAGGAGGTGTTCGAGGCGAGGATCGCGTCCTGGCGGGTCACCACCTGGTCGAGGACCTGGAAGATCTCCGTCTTCACCTGCTCGTTCTCCACGACCGCCTCGATGACCAGGTCGCGGTCGGCGAACTCGCCGAGGTCGGTGGTGAAGCTGAGCCGGGCCAGCGTCGCGTCGTGCTCCTCCTGGGTGATCTTGCCGCGTTCGGCGGCCTTGGCGAGCGAGTTGTACAGCCGGGTACGGCCGATCTCCAGCGCTTCGCCGGTGGTCTCGGCGACCTTGACCTCCAGGCCGCTGCGGGCGCACACCTCCGCGATGCCGGCGCCCATCTGGCCGCAGCCGACCACTCCGACGCGTTCGATGTCGGTCACATCGTGCCTTTCGCTGTTTCCCGGTGGCAGGTCCTCCGTGTGATTCCGGCGCCCGCCTCGACCCCCCGACGTTACTCCGTTCGCACCGGTGGAGCGCGGGCCGGGGCGGGCATGCTCTGCGGGGACGTCCGGACAACCCAACCCGTAAGGGGTGACATATGCGGCACATCCGAAGAAGGGGTCTGGTGGCGGGCGCGGCGGGGGCGCTGGCGTCACTGATGGTGGCGGGCGGCGCGGGCGCGGCAGCCCGGCGGCTCCCGGCCGCCCGGGGCGAGCGGCGCCGGGCCCGCAACAAGGCGTTCCGCGGGATGTGGCTGGCCACGGTCTCCAACCGGGACTGGCCCTCCCGGCCGGGTCTCCCGGCCGACGCCCAGCGCGCCGAACTGCTGGCCCGCCTCGACAGCGCCGTGGAGCGGCGGCTGAACGCGGTGATCTTCCAGGTGCGGCCCACGGCCGACGCGCTGTGGCCCTCGCCGTACGAGCCGTGGTCGCAGTACCTCACCGGGGTGCAGGGCAGGGACCCCGGCTGGGATCCGCTGGGCACCGCCGTCGAGGAGGCGCACCGGCGCGGCCTGGAACTGCACGCCTGGTTCAACCCGTACCGGGTCGCCAACCACACCGATCCGTCCCGGCTCGCCGAGGGCCACCCGGCCCGGGTCCACCCCGACTGGGTCCTGCCCTACGGCGGGAAGCTCTACTACAACCCGGGCCTGCCGCAGGTGCGGTGCTTCGTGCAGGACGCGATGCTCGACGCCGTGCGCCGCTACCCGGTGGACGCGGTCCACTTCGACGACTACTTCTACCCGTACCCGGTGGCCGGCCAGACCTTCGCGGACGACGAGGCGTACGAGGAGTACGGCTCCGGCTTCCCGGACCGGGCCGCGTGGCGGCGGGACAACATCGACCGTCTGGTGCGCGAGATGGCGGACGGGATCGCGGAGACCCGGAAGCACACGGCGTTCGGGATCAGCCCGTTCGGGGTGTGGCGCAACGCGACGACCGATCCGCTCGGCTCCGACACCCGGGCCGGTGTCCAGACCTACGACGATCTGCACGCCGACACCCGCACCTGGGTCAAGGAGGGCTGGATCGACTACGTGGTGCCGCAGCTGTACTGGCACATCGGATTCGCCCCGGCCGACTACGCCACCCTGGTGCCCTGGTGGGACGACGTCGTCCGGGGCACCAACGTCCGGCTGTACGTCGGGGAGGCGCTGTACAAGGCGGGCGACCCGGCCCAGCCCGCGGCCTGGCAGGACCCCGCGGAACTCTCCCGCCACCTCACCTTCGCCGAGGACCACCACCGCGTGCGGGGCCATGTCTTCTTCTCGGCCAAGGAGGTGATGACGGACCGCATCGGGGCGATGGCCAGGGTGGTGGCCGATCACTACCCTAGGGCGGCCCGTCCGTAGCGCCGCCGGCCCGCCGGGGCCCGGTCCGGAAGGCGGGCTCCAGGCGGGCTCTAGCCCGGTTCCTTGTGCCGGACGACGCTGTCGGGGCCGGGCGACATCACGGTCTCGTGCCCGTCCTCGAAGCGGACGCGGTACGGGGGGTTCCCGTCCTGGCCCAGCACCTCGACCACTTCCGCCGTCCGGTCGTGCTGGCCGACGTGCCTGCCGTGCACCGTCAGTTTGTCGCCCTTGCTCGCGTGCATCGAGTGACCTCCTCGCGCCGGTCTGTTGCCTGGGGGTTGCGCAGTTCAGTGCGGACTGCCGGATGTGCCCGTATGAGGAGTTTACGTCCGTAGATGCGCCCTATGTCACTTCGGGAGCGGCTCAGGAGCCGGTCCGCTGGGTGACGGCGATGCACACCAGCACCGCTCCGGCCGCCAGGGGTGCGGCGGCCGAGAGCGGCTCCCCGAGCAGCAGCACCGACCAGACCAGCGTGAGCAGCGGCTGGGCCAGCTGGAGCTGGCTCGCCCGGGCGATGCCGACCGCCGCCATCCCCCGGTACCAGACGTACAGGCCGAAGAAGGTGGATCCCGCCGCCACCCAGGCCAGGCCGATCACGCCGTGGGCGGTCAGCCGCACCGGTTCCGCGGCGAGCGCGACCGCCGAACCGGCCACCGCCGGCGGCAGGCACAGCACCAGGGCCCAGCCGATGACCTGCCAGCCCGGCATCACCCGGGCCAGCCGGCCGCCCTCGGTGTAGCCCGCGGCGCACACGAGCAGGGCGCCGAACAGGTACGGGTCGCCGGCCGACAGCCCGCCGCCGCTCTGCTGGAGCGTGAACACGACCACCACCGCCGCCCCGGCCAGCGCCGCCGCCCAGAACGCCCGGGACGGCCGCCTGCCGGTGCGCACCGCGGCGAACGCGGCGGTCGTCAGTGGCAGCAGCCCCACCACCACCGCGGCGTGCGAGGAGGTCGACGTCCGCAGCGCCAGCGTGGTGAGCAGCGGGAAGCCCACCACGACGCCGCCGGCCACCACCGCGAGCCCGCCCCAGTGCCGGCGGTCGGGGACCGGTACGCGCAGCGCCAGCAGGAAGGCTCCGGCGATCAGCGCCGCGAGCGTGCTGCGCACGGCGACGAGCGACCAGGGGCCGAAGCTCTCCAGCCCCCAGACGGTGGAGGGGAAAGTCAGTGAGAAGGCGACGACCCCGAGCAGGGCGAGCAGGGTGCCGCCGCGGGCGCCCTGCACGGGCGGAGCCGTGACCGCTATCGGGGCCGGACGAGTAGCGCTATCCTGTGCTGTCATGCCAGAGCGTAGCAGTGTCGCGGAATTGGCGGATGCGCTGAAGCGGGAGCTGGACCGCTACCCGCCCGGTGGAAAGCTGCCGTCGAGCCGGGCGCTCGTGGAGCGCCACCGCGTCTCCCCGGTGACCGTCTCGCGCGCCCTCGCACAGCTCGCCGCCGAAGGGCTGGTCGTCACCCGCCCCGGCGCCGGCGCCTTCCGGGCCCGGCCCCGCACCGACAGCGCCCCGCCCCCCGGTGACACCTCCTGGCAGGAGGTCGCCCTGAGCGCCGACTCGGCGACCGAGCTCGTACCGCGCTCCGTCGACGCCTCAGGCGTCCTCGTCACGCTCGCCGCGCCCCCGACCGGCGTCATCGAATTCAACGGCGGGTACCTGCACCCCTCCCTCCAGCCCGAACGGGCCCTCGCCGCCGCCCTCGCCCGGGCCGGCCGGCGGCCCGGCGCCTGGGGCCGCCCGCCCACCGACGGCCTGCCCGAGCTGCGCGAATGGTTCGCCCGCGAGATCGGCGGCTCCGTCACCGCGGCCGACGTCCTGATCACCGCGGGCGGCCAGTCCGCGATCACCACCGCACTGCGGGCCCTCGCCCCGCCCGGCACCCCCGTCCTCGTCGAATCGCCCACCTACCCGGGCATGCTCGCCGTCGCCCGCGCCTCCGGGCTGCGCCCCGTCCCCGTGCCCACCGACCGCGACGGCGTCCGCCCCGACCTGCTGGCCGCCGCCTTCAGGGCCACCGGAGCCCGCGTCTTCGTCTCCCAGCCGCTCTTCCAGAACCCCACCGGCGCGGTCCTCCCCGCCGACCGCCGCCGCGAGGTCGTGCGCATCGCCCGCGCGGCCGGCGCGTTCGTCATCGAGGACGACTTCGCCCGCCGCCTCGCCCACGAGGACGCGGGCCCGCTCCCCGCACCGCTCGCCGCCGACGACCCGGACGGCGTCGTCGTCCACGTCCGCTCGCTCACCAAGGTCGCCTCGCCCAGCCTGCGGGTCGGCGCGCTCGCCGCGCGCGGCCCGGTGCTGGGGCGGCTGCGCGCCATCCAGGTCGTCGACACCTTCTTCGTACCGCGGCCCCTCCAGGAAGCCGCCCTGGAACTCGTCGGATCCCCCTCCTGGAGCCGTCACCTGCGGTCCGTATCGGCCGAGTTGACGTCCCGCCGCACCGCCATGGCCGCCGCGCTCGCCCGACACCTGCCCGAACTCGCCCTGCCCCACCTGCCCTCCGGCGGCCAGCAGCTCTGGCTCCGCCTCCCCGACACCACCGACGAGCCCGCCCTGCTCGCCGCCGCCCTGCGCGCGGGCGTCGCGGTCGCCCCCGGCCGCCCCTACTTCTGCGCCGAACCCCCCGCCGGCCACGTACGCCTGAGCTTCGCGGGCGTCGCGGGACCGGCCGAGATCGCCGAAGGCGTGCGCCGCCTGCGCGCCGCCCACGACGAACTGCGGTCCTGAGACGAGCGTGGCACGCACCACTGACAACCGGCCCCGTGCCTGCCACAGTCCGATCATGGACGAGCAGACGACAGCCCTGGACGCGTACGAGATCTCCACCGACCCCGCCCGCCTCGACCGCGCCCGCATCCACCACTGGCTGTCGACCGACGCGTACTGGGCGCTCGGCCGCAGCCGCGACAAGCAGGACCGCGCCATCGACGGGTCGCTCAACTTCGGCGCGTACGAGACCGCGTCCGGCGAGCTCGTGGCGTACGCCCGCGCCGTCACCGACCACGCCACCTTCGCCTGGCTGTGCGACGTCTACGTCGACCGCTCCGCCCGCGGCATCGGCCTCGGCACCGCCCTCGTCGAAGCGGTGCGCGACCACTTCGCCCCACTGGGCATCAAGCGCATCCTCCTCGCCACCGAGGACGCGCACGGCGTGTACGAGAAGGCCGGCTTCAAGGCCCTGGACGTCCCCGCGCACTGGATGGCGCTGGGGTTCGCGTAGCACGCGGACCCCGGCGGGCGGCGGCGCCGGCGGCCGTGCGGGGCCGCCGGCCCCGGCGCGGGGCGGGGGAGCGCTCCGGGTCCGGCCGGGCGCGGGGGAGCGGCTAGCCTGAGAGCACGATGAACCGTCTGACCACGTCATGGGCCGATGTCGAGCTCGCCCGCTTCCCCGAGGACCCGCGCGACCCGCTGCGCGCGTGGGACGCCGCCGACGACTACCTGCTGCGGCACCTCGCGGAGGAGCACCCCGCATGGCTCCCGTCCGGGGAGGATGACCTTCCCGGCGCGCCCGCGCCCGCCGGCACCGTGGCCGTGGTCGGCGACCGGTGGGGCGCGCTGGTCACCTCGCTCGCCCACCTCGGCCCCGTACAGATCACCGACTCGCACCTGACCCGCGAGGCGACCCGCGCCAACCTCGCCCGCAACGGTGCCGACGCGTCCCGCGTCCGGCTGCTGACCACCCGTGACACCCCGCCCGAGCGCATCGACGTGCTCCTCGTGCGCGTCCCCAAGAGCCTCGCGCTCCTGGAGGACCAGCTCCACCGGATCGCCCCCGCGGTCCATCCCGGTACGGTCGTCGCCGGCACCGGCATGGTCAAGGAGATCCACACCTCCACGCTGCAGCTGTTCGAGCGGATCATCGGGCCGACCCGCACCTCCCTCGCCGTCAGGAAGGCCCGGCTCATCCTGGCCACGCCGGACCCGGACCTGCCGCGGACCCCGAGCCCCTGGCCGCACCGGTACGCGCTGCCCGCCGACGCCCCGGGCGCCGTCGCCGGCCGCACGGTCGTCAACCACGCCGGCATCTTCTGCGCCGACCGCCTCGACATCGGTACGCGCTTCTTCCTCCGGCACCTGCCGACGGATCTCGCCGGCTCCCGGGTCGTGGACCTGGGCTGTGGCAACGGCGTCGTCGGGCTCGCGGTGTCGCTGGCCGCCCCGGACGCCGAGCTGCTCCTGGTCGACGAGTCGTACCAGGCGGTGGCCTCGGCGGAGGAGACCTTCCGGGCGAGCGCGGCGCCCGGGACCAAGGCGGAGTTCCTCGTCGGCGACGGGCTCGACGGCGTACCGGCCGGCTCCGTCGACCTGGTGCTGAACAACCCGCCCTTCCACAGCCACCAGGCCACCACCGACCGCACGGCCCGGCGCATGTTCACGGGCGCCCGCCGCGCACTGCGCCGCGGCGGCGAGCTGTGGGTCATCGGCAACCGGCACCTCGGCTACCACGTGACGCTGCGCCGGCTCTTCGGCAACTGCGACGTGGTCGCGAGCGACCCCAAGTTCGTCGTCCTGCGCGCGACGAAGCGCTGATCCACGGCCGGCCCGCGCCAGCGCCCGCGCGGGCCTGCGGCGCTCAGTCCGACGGCAGGCGGCTGCCGCACCGCCCGCAGAAGCGGACGCCGGACTCGTCCGGGGCGAGGCGCCCGCACTCCGGGCACACGCGGTTCAGCAGGCACACGGGCTCGCCGCCCGCCGCGGTTCCGGCGGCCCGGCCCCCCTCGTCCGGCTCCGCGACCGCCGCCGACGGCGGCGCGCTGCGGATCGACAGCCCCGGGCGGCGCCGGTGGACCGTCAGGTAGACCAGTCCCGCCGACCCCGCCAGCACCCCGCGCCGCGCGCCGCGCGGCAGCCACACCACCGCGCCCGCGCCGAGCTCCCGCGCGCCCTCGCCGTTATCGCCGGTGTCCAGGCGCCCGGTGCCGTCCACCACGAACAGGAGGACGTCCAGGTCCGGTTCGACGTGCACCGCCACGCGGGCGTCCGGCCCCAGCCGTACGACGTTGGCGTCCAGCTGCCGGCCGTCGGCCGCGAGCCGCCACAGCGCCCCGCCCCTCCCGGCCGGTGCGTCACGGACGAGCTCCGCCACGCGTGTGAGGACGGCCGCCTCCGGACTCGCTGTCACCTGATCCCTCCCGTACCCGCTGTTCTCGGTGGCCCTGTTCCCCGGCGCACCGTCGAAACTCCAGGCGCTCGCCGTGCCAGGGCGCGGCCGAGCGTACGAGGGGCGTGCTCCGCCCCGTCGAGCGCCCCCGCGGCGGCGGCAGCGGGGCCCGGACCCGTAGTACTCGAGAACTACGCGGAAGGTGCGCTCCCCGGCGGGACGCCGACTCCACGGGGTGATCCATAACGTCGTCGGCGGAGAGGCGGAAAGCCCTCCGGCGCGGGCCCCACCCGCCGCCCCACCCCCGTACGCCCCGGCCCCGCGAGCCCGCCGGGCCCTGCCCGCGAGCCTCCCGCGTACGCGCGTCCCCGAAGGACCTGCCCATGGCCTCCCGCCTCCACCGCGCCCTGCTCGCCGCGCTCATCACCGCCTCGGTGGCGCTGCCGGTATCGGGCGCGGCGCGCCCCTCCGCCGTCCCCGCTCCCGCGCCGCCGCACCTCCCGCCCCTGACGTCCGCGGCGCCGGACGCGCTGGACGCGCGGTACGCCGCCCACCGCGACGGCATCCGCGCGGCCGAGCGCGCGGCCGCCCGCCACGGCGACCGGCGGCGGGCTGCCGCACTGCGCGCGATGGCCGATCCGGAGCGCCGCTTCCTCCTCTTCGACGGCCGCGACGGCGGCCGCACCGCCGAGGTCGTCGGGGACCTGTCCCGTGCCGAGCGGATCGCCGTCCTGGTACCGGGCGCCGACACCAGCCTCGACACCTACGGGCGCTTCCACGCGGGCGCGGTGGCGCTCCGGCGGGAACTGGGCGACCGGGCGGCCGTCGTCGCCTGGCTGGGCTACCGCACGCCCCGCACCCTGAGCCCTGAGGCACTGACCGACGGCCGGGCGGCCGACGCCGCACCCCGACTGGCCGGCTTCGTACACCGGTTGACCGGCATCAAGCCCGGCGCCCGGCTGTCGCTGCTGTGCCACTCGTACGGCTCGGTGGTCTGCGCGAGAGCCGCCCCGGGGCTGCGCGTCACCGATCTCGTCCTGTACGGCAGCCCGGGCACCGGCACCGGCCACGCCGGCGCGTTGCGCACCCGGGCCACGGTCTGGGCCGCCCGGAGCACCGGCGACCGGGTCGCCGACGTGCCGCACCTCCGGCTCCGACTGCCTTTCGGAACCGTGGGGTTCGGGACGGACCCGGTGTCGGAGCGGTTCGGCGCCCGCGGGTTCGACGCGGGCACGGGCGGACACAGCGACTACCTGAAGCCCGGTTCCACCTCTCTGGAGAACCTCGCCCGGATCGTGTCCGGCACGACCCCCACGGGGGGCAGGCACCATGCGTGACCTCGCCCGGAGGATCGACTCCGCCACCCCGCCCGACCGCGACCGGGCCGTCGACGCCCTGCGCGCCCTCGCCATCCTCGGCGTGGTCCTCGGCCACTGGCTGGTGACCGCCCTGGTCGCCGACAGCGGAGCGATACGCGTCACCAGCCCGCTGTCGTACCTGCCCGGACTGGCCCCGGTCTCCTGGATGCTGCAGACCCTGGCGGTCTTCTTCCTGGTCGGCGGGTACGTGGGCACGAGGAGCCACGCGGCCGCCCGCGCCCGCGGTGAGGCGTACCGGCGGTGGCTCGGCGTGCGCATGGCGCGGCTGTTCCGGCCCGTGGCCGCCGTGTCGGCGGTGTGGGCGGTCACGGCGGGGGCGATGCTCGCGGCGGGAGCGGGCCTCCCGACCGTGCATGCCCTGCTCCGGCTGGTGTGGTCCCCGCTGTGGTTCCTGGTGGTCTTCGCGGCGCTGACGGCCGCGACCCCGCTGGTCGCCCGGCTGCACCCGCTGTGGCCGCTCGCCGTCGTGCTCCACGCCGACCTCGTGCGGTTCGGCCTGGGCGGCCCGCCGGAGGCAGGCTGGATCAACGTGGTGGCCGGCTGGCTGGTCCCGTACTGCCTGGGCGCCTCGTGGGCGAGGAACGGCCTGCCGGGGCGCGCGACCGGATGGGCGCTGCTCGCCTCGGGCGCCGCGGCCGCGGCGGGTCTCGTCCTGGGCGCCGGCTACCCGGCCTCCATGGTCGGCGTTCCCGGTGCCGGGACCTCGAACCTCGGCCCGCCGTCCCTGGCTGCCGTGACCTTCGGCCTCGCCCAGTGCGGCGGCGCCCTGCTGCTGCTCGGACCGCTGCGCCGGGCGCTGCGCCGGCCCGCGGCCTGGGCGGCCGTCGCGCTGGTGAACCTCTCCGCCATGACGGTGTTCCTGTGGCACCAGACCGCGATGATCGCGGTCACCGCGACCGGACTGCTGGCCGACAGCCCCCTGCCGGGGCTGCACACCGTGCCGGACGGCGCCGGCTGGGTGGCCGCCCGGCTCGCCTGGCTCCCGGTCTTCACGGGGGCGCTGGTGGTGTGCTGGTCGGCGTTCCGTACGTACGAACGCAGAAGGGCGCCCGGGGGCGCGAGCCGGGTGGTGCGCGAGGGGCGTCCCGCCGAGTCCGAGGCGATGCGGCGTGCCTAGGGTGGCAACCGTGGAGAAGCGGGGGGACATGACGAAGGTGCTCGTGCGCGCGGCGCGCGGAGCGCGGGCTCTGCCCCGCACCCTGGCCGCGGACCTGTGGACCGGTGACCGGACGGCGCCGGGGGCGGGGCGCCGTCCGGCGGGCGACTGGCTCCCGGCCGTCGTCGTGCTGCTGGTGGTGTGCGCGGCGCTCGCCTTCGCCATCAACGCGGAGGAGTACGCCGGCGGTTACGGCATGGGCCCGGAGCTGGGCTTCCTGCTCTCGGGCGTCCAGGCCGTCTCGCTCGTCGCCGCGCTGTTCCGCCCGCTGGCCGCCTGGTGGGGGTCCACGCTCGCCATGGCCGCGGTCGCCCTGCTCGCCGGGGCCCACCCCCTCCCGGTGACGACCGTCTGGCCGGAGCCCGGCCTCGCGCCGCACCCGGCGCCCTGGACGGCCGTGGGGCTCGCCGTGCACATCGCGGTGCTGTTCATGGTGGCGCTGCGGGTGCGCCTCCGGGTGGCGGCCGAGGTGCTGGTGCTCAGCGTCGCCGTGGCCCTGGTGTGCGCCTCGTACGGCTCGGGCACCAGCCCGTACGCCCGCCGGGCCACGCTCGCGGCCCTCGTCGTCGCCGGCGTCCTCGGTGCCGCGCTGCGCGGTCGCCAGGTGGCCCGGACCGCACTCGAGGTCCAGGAGGAGCTCACGGCCGAGGAGCGGGCGCGGCGCACCCTGCTGGAGGAGCGCAACCGCATCGCCCGCGAGCTGCACGACGTGGTCGCCCACCACATGTCGGTCATCTCCATCCAGGCGCAGGTCGCGCCGCACCTGGTCGCCGATCCGCCCGACGAGCTGAAGGAGAACCTCGCCGGCATCCGCCAGAACGCGGTCGAGGCGCTCGCCGAACTGCGCCGCGTCCTCGGCGTGCTGCGTTCCGAGGACGCCCTGGCCCACGCCGTGCGCCACGCCCCGCAGCCCTCGCTCGCCCAGCTCGACGAGCTCCTCGCCAACGTGCGGGGTGCGGGTCTCGGCGTCACCGCCGGCACCACCGGCCGGCCGCGCCCGCTGGCGCCGGGCGTCGAGCTGTCGGCGTACCGCATCGTGCAGGAGTCGCTGAGCAACGTGATGCGGCACGCACCCGGCGCGCACGCGCGGGTGGAGCTCGGGTACGCGCGGTCCGGGCTCACCGTCCGCGTCACCAACACGCCGCCGGACCGCCCGGCCGTCCCTTCGCCCGGCGCGGGACACGGCCTGCTCGGCATGCGGGAGCGCACCGCCATGCTGGGCGGCGACCTGGCGGCGGGGCCCACCCCGGACGGCGGCTTCGAGGTGACCGCCCTCCTCCCGGCCGCCCCGCCCGGCACCCACACCACCCCCGGCACCCCGGACGCACCCCGCGCTGCTCACGGATCCGCCCCGACCGCCCCCACCGAGGACACCGCATGACGACGACCCCCATCCGCGTCCTGATCGCCGACGACCAGATGATGGTCCGGCAGGGCTTCACGGTGCTGCTCGACGCCGAGCCCGGCATCGAGGTCGTCGGGCAGGCCGTCGACGGCCTCGACGCCCTCGCCAAGGTCGACGCCCTCGCCCCGGACGTCGTCCTGATGGACATCCGCATGCCCGGCCTCGGCGGCATCGAGGCCACGCGCCGCCTCACCGCCTCGCCCGGCACCACCGCCAAGGTGCTCGTCCTGACCACCTTCGACCTCGACGAGTACGTGTACGAGGCGCTGCGCGCCGGCGCCTCCGGCTTCCTGCTGAAGGACGCGTCGGCCGCCGAGCTCGCGCACGCGGTCCGCGTGGTCGCGGGCGGTGAGGCGCTGCTCGCGCCCGCCGTCACCAAGCGCCTCATCGCCGAGTTCTCCCGCGTGACCCGTTCCGCCCGGGCCCCGCTCAAGGGCCGCGCCGGCGACCTCACGGAACGCGAGACCGAGGTCCTGTCCCTGGTCGCGCAGGGCCTGTCCAACGCGGAGATCGCCGAGCGCCTCGTGGTCGCGGAGCAGACGGTCAAGACCCATGTGAGCCGCATCCTGGTCAAGCTGGGCCTGCGGGACCGGACGCAAGCCGCGGTCCACGCCTACGAGACGGGGCTGGTACGCCCGGCCGGCCCCCCTGCCCCCTGAGGTGACGCCTCCGCCCCGGTGAGTCACGAGTGCTCGCCCCCGGCGCGGAGCCGCACGGCCCATGGCCCGGAGCGCTTCGTGTGCGTCCATCGCCGGATGCAGCACTCGACAGCATCCGGCCCTTCACAGCCGGCGCGGGAGAGGCGGCCGTCCGGCGCCACCCTCTGCTCGCGGCGCATCGAAAACCACTCCACTGCGGAGGAGTGAAGGCCCAAGGATGACGTCATGACGACATCCCGTGGATTCGGCACGACGCACATCGACCACACCTTCACTGTTCCCCTCGACCATGACCGGCCCGATGACCGCCGGATCCAGGTGTACGCACGTGAGATACGCGTCACGGGGAAGGCCGGCCACGATCTCCCGTGGCTGTTGTTCCTCGGCGGCGGCCCTGGATCTGCAGCCCCTCGCCCAACCGGTGGTGAAGGCTGGCTGAACCGTGCCCTGCAGGACTACCGCGTGCTCCTGCTGGATCAGCGCGGCACCGGACGCTCCACTCCGGTCGACCGCCGTCTTCCGGCCCGGATCCGGGATCCCGGCGCGCAGGCGCACTACCTGTCGCACTTCCGCGCGGACGCGATCGTGCGGGATGCCGAGATGGTCCGCAGGACACTCGTGGGGGACCGGCCATGGAGCGTACTGGGTCAGAGCTTCGGCGGCCTGTGCGCGACCACGTACCTGTCCTTTGCTCCGCACGGTCTCGCCGAGGTCTTCATCACCGGAGGACTGCCCGGCGTGTGCGCGACCGCGGACCAGGTCTACCGTGCCCTGTATCCCAAGGTCACGATCAAGAATGCCGAGCACTACCACCGATTCCCGGACGACGTGCACCAAGCCCGAGCCATTGGCGGATACTTGCGCGACCACCGGGTGATCCTGCCGAGCGGCAGAATACTGACCGTCGAAGCCTTCCAATCCCTGGGCAACATACTCGGCGCCACCGACGGAAGCCTCCGGCTGCACCACCTTCTCGAAGACCCCTTCACCGGTGGTACCGAACCGTCGGACGCATTCCTGCTCCAAGTCGACCGCGAACTGGCCGGCGTTGCCGGCGGACCGCTCTACTACCTGCTGCACGAGGCCACCTACGCGCAGGGAACGGGAGGCACCCGTTGGTCCGCCCACCGGATCCGGAATGAGTTCCCCGCCTTCGACGCCGCAGCCGCACTCGACTCGGACGCACCCCTTCTGTTCACCGGAGAGATGATCTATCCCTGGATGTTCGATACCGACCCGCTGTTGCGGCCGTTCCGTCAGGCCGCCCATCTCCTGGCCGAGCGCGCTGACTGGCCCGCCCTTTACGACATCCATCGCCTCCGCGACAACACCGTTCCGTCGGTTGCCGTCCTTTATCACGACGACATGTACCTCGACCGCGACCTGTCGCTGGGCATGACCAAGGTCATCCGCGGCCTGAAGCCCTGGGTGACCACCGAGTACCAGCACGATGGCCTGCGCATCAGCAACGGGGCCGTCTTTGAACAGCTTCTCGCCCTCATGCACGAGCACTCGTAGGACTGCTCCCCGTCGTGTCCGCCTCGTCCGCCACGCAACCGGGCGCCCCGCTGGAGCCGTATCCGGATCACGCACCGCTTGTGTGCGGGCCGCCGCAGGGAGTGACGTCTTGGCTGAACCGCCGGCGAGGACGTTCCGTGCATCGGCCCCAGCGGGCTCCCTGAAGCCCAGGCCGGTCGGACATCGGACGCCTTTGCATAAAGCTGCATAGCTGCGTATAGTCATGCCATCGATGAGGAGGATTCGATGGCAGTTCGAGCAGCAGTGGCGGGTGCGAGCGGATACGCGGGCGGAGAGCTCCTCCGGCTGCTCCTCGCGCACCCCCACGTCGAGATCGGCGCCCTGACCGGCAACTCCAACGCCGGCCAGCGGTTCGGCGGCCTGCAGCCGCATCTGCTGCCGCTCGCCGACCGGGTCCTGGAGCCGACCGCCGCCGAGGTGCTCGCCGGCCACGACGTCGTCTTCCTGGCCCTGCCGCACGGCCAGTCCGCCGCCGTCGCCGAGCAGCTCGGCGACGACGTCCTCGTCGTCGACATGGGCGCCGACTTCCGGCTGAAGGACGCCGCCGGCTGGGAGGCGTTCTACGGCTCCCCGCACGCCGGCACCTGGCCCTACGGCCTCCCCGAGCTGCCGGGTGCCCGCGCCGCGCTGGAGGGGTCCAAGCGCATCGCGGTGCCCGGCTGTTACCCCACCGCCGTGTCCCTGGCCCTGTTCCCGGCGTACGGCAGCGGTCTCGTCGAGCCGGAGGCCGTGATCGTCGCGGCCACCGGCACCTCCGGCGCCGGCAAGGCGCTCAAGCCGCACCTGCTCGGTTCCGAGGTCATGGGCTCCATGTCCCCGTACGGCGTCGGCGGCGGTCACCGCCACACCCCCGAGATGATGCAGAACCTCGGCGCGGTCGCCGGTGAGCCGGTGACGGTCTCGTTCACCCCGACCCTCGCCCCGATGGCCCGCGGCATCCTCGCCACGTGCAGCGCCAAGGCACGGCCCGGCACCACGGCCGAGGACGTGCGCGCCGCGTACGAGAAGGCCTACGCCGACGAGCCGTTCGTCCACCTGCTCCCGGAGGGGCAGTGGCCCGCCACCGCCTCCGTGTACGGCTCCAACGCCGTCCAGGTCCAGGTCGCGTACGACCCGGCGGCCGGCCGCGTGATCGCCATCAGCGCCATCGACAACCTCACCAAGGGCACCGCCGGCGGCGCGGTGCAGAGCATGAACATCGCCCTCGGGCTCCCGGAGGGGACCGGGCTCTCCACGATCGGAGTGGCACCGTGAGCGACGCCCGGGCAGCCGCCGGCCGGCGGACGACAACGAGCCCCGCACCCCTGTGCTGCGCGGGCGACAGCGACATCAGCCGCCACCGCGGCGAAGCGAACGGAGAAGCGCAGTGAGCGTCACGGCAGCGAAAGGATTCACGGCGGCGGGCATCGCCGCCGGGATCAAGGAGAACGGCAACCCGGACCTGGCCCTCGTGGTCAACACCGGGCCTCGCCGCGCCGCCGCGGGCGTCTTCACGTCCAACCGCGTCAAGGCGGCCCCCGTCCTGTGGTCCGAGCAGGTCCTCAAGAGCGGTGAGCTGACCGCCGTCGTGCTCAACTCCGGCGGTGCCAACGCCTGCACCGGCCCCAAGGGCTTCCAGGACACCCACGCGACCGCGGAGAAGGCCGCCGACGTCCTCGGCATCGGCGCCGGCGAGGTCGCCGTCGCCTCCACCGGCCTCATCGGCGTCCTGCTGCCCATGGACAAGCTGCTGCCCGGTGTCGAGAAGGCCGCAGCGGCCCTCAGCGAGCACGGCGGTGAGAAGGCCGCCATCGCCATCAAGACCACCGACACCGTCCACAAGACGTCCGTCGTCACGAAGGACGGCTGGACCGTCGGCGGCATGGCCAAGGGCGCGGGCATGCTCGCCCCCGGCCTGGCCACCATGCTCGTCGTCCTCACCACCGACGCCGACGTGGACGCCCCGACGCTCGACAAGGCGCTGCGCGACGCCACCCGCGTCACCTTCGACCGGGTCGACTCCGACGGCTGCATGTCCACCAACGACACCGTCCTGCTGCTCGCCTCCGGCGCCTCCGGCACCACCCCGGCGTACGCCGACTTCGCCGATGCCGTCCGCGCGGTCTGCGACGACCTCGGCCGCCAGCTCATCGGGGACGCCGAAGGGGCGTCCAAGGACATCCGCGTCGAGGTCGTCAACGCGGCGACCGAGGAGGACGCCGTCGAGGTGGGCCGCTCCATCGCCCGCAACAACCTCCTCAAGTGCGCCCTCCACGGCGAGGACCCCAACTGGGGCCGCGTCCTGTCCGCCATCGGCACCACCCGAGCCGCCTTCGAGCCCGACCGGCTCAACGTCGCCATCAACGGCGTCTGGGTCTGCAAGAACGGCTCGGTCGGCGAGGACCGCGACCTCGTCGACATGCGGTACCGCGAGGTGACGATCACCGCCGACCTGGCGGCGGGCTCGCAGTCCGCGGTGATCTGGACCAACGACCTCACCGCCGACTACGTCCACGAGAACAGCGCGTACAGCTCATGAGCACGACGCGGAAACACACCGCCCTGCCCAAGGCCCAGATCCTCATCGAGGCGCTGCCCTGGCTGACCCGCCACCGCGGCAAGACCGTCGTCATCAAGTTCGGCGGCAACGCCATGATCGACGAGGACCTCAAGGCCGCCTTCGCCCAGGACGTCGTCTTCCTGCACCACGCCGGCCTCAAGCCGGTCGTCGTGCACGGCGGCGGCCCGCAGATCAGCGCCGCCCTGGACCGCCACGGCATCGTCAGCGAGTTCAAGGCGGGCCTGCGGGTCACCACCGAGGACGCGATGGACGTCGTCCGCATGGTCCTCGCCGGCCAGGTCCAGCGCGAGCTCGTCGGGCTGCTCAACCGGCACGGCCCGCTCGCCGTCGGCCTCACCGGCGAGGACGCGCACACCATCACCGCCACCAAGCACCAGCCGCGCATCGACGGCGAGCTCGTCGACATCGGACGGGTCGGCGAGATCACCGCGATCGACGCCGGCGCCATCGAGGCCCTGCTCGCCGACGGCCGCATCCCGGTCGTCTCGTCGATCGCCCGTTCCCAGGACGACGGACATGTCTACAACGTCAATGCTGATACGGCGGCTGCGGCACTCGCTGCGGCGCTGGGTGCCGAGACCCTGATGGTCCTCACCGACGTCGAGGGCCTCTACGAGGACTGGCCCCACAGCGACGAGGTCATCAGCCGCCTCACCGCCACCGAGCTGGAGAAGCTGCTGCCCGAGCTCTCCAGCGGCATGGTCCCCAAGATGGAGGGCTGCCTGCACGCCGTACGCAACGGCGTGACCACCGCGCGCGTCATCGACGGCCGCGTGCAGCACTCCATCCTGCTGGAGATCTTCACCGACGAGGGCATCGGCACCATGGTCGTGCCGGACGGACAGGGGGAGCCGTGAGCGCGAACGAGCAGCTGACCGGGCGCTGGCAGGGCGCCCTGATGAACAACTACGGCACGCCCCGGCTCTCCCTCGTGCGCGGTGCGGGCGCCAGGGTCTGGGACGCCGACGGCACCGAATACCTGGACTTCGTCGGCGGCATCGCCGTCAACGCCCTCGGCCACGCCCACCCCGCGGTCGTCGAGGCCGTCTCGGCGCAGATCGCCTCGCTCGGTCACGTCTCGAACCTCTTCGTCGCCGAGCCGCCCGTCGCGCTCGCCGAGCGGCTGCTCCAGCTCTTCGGCCGCCCCGGCAAGGTCTTCTTCTGCAACTCCGGCGCCGAGGCCAACGAAGCGGCCTTCAAGATCGGCCGGCTGACCGGCCGCACCCACATGGTCGCCACCGACGGCGGGTTCCACGGCCGCACCATGGGCTCGCTCGCACTCACCGGCCAGCCCGGCAAGCAGGAGCCGTTCCTGCCGCTCCCCGGTGACGTCACCCATGTGCCGTACGGAGACGTGGAGGCGCTGCGGTCGGCCGTCACCGACCGGACGGCGTTCGTCATCATCGAGCCCGTCCAGGGCGAGAACGGCGTCGTCGTCCCGCCCGCCGGCTACCTCAAGGCGGCCCGCGAGATCACCCGCGCCACCGGGACCCTCCTCGTCCTCGACGAGGTGCAGACCGGCATCGGCCGCTGCGGCCACTGGTTCGAGCACCAGGCGCACGGCGTCGAGCCCGACGTCGTCACCCTCGCCAAGGGCCTGGGCGGCGGGCTGCCCCTCGGCGCGACCGTCGCCTTCGGCCCGGCGGCCGAGCTGTTCGGCCCGGGGCACCACGGCACCACCTTCGGCGGAAACCCCGTGGCCTGCGCCGCCGGTCTGGCCGTGCTCGACACCCTGGCCGCCGGTTCCGCCCTCGACCAGGTCAAGCGGCTCGGGGAGAAACTGCGCGACGGGATCGAGGCCCTGGGCCACCCGCTGGTCTCCCACGTCCGTGGCGCCGGCCTGCTGCTGGGTATCGTGCTCACCGAGCCCCTCGCGCCCCAGGCGCAGCAGGCGGCTCAGGACGCCGGCCTCCTGGTGAACGCGCCCGCCCCCGATGTCGTACGGCTCATGCCGCCGCTGATCATCGGTGACGACGAGGTGGACGCCTTCCTCCGGGCCCTGCCCGGCGTCCTGGACGCAGTCAACGGGGAAGGACGATCCGGAGAATGAGACGACGATGAGCCAGACCCAGGACAATGACCACTGGGGGTCCCCCCAGACGGAGTCTGGGGGAGGGCCGTCCGTTCCGCAGACCCGCACCGCACGCCACCGCCGGATCGTGGACATCCTCAACCGGCAGCCGGTCCGCTCCCAGAGCCAGCTGGCGAAGCTCCTCGCGGACGACGGGCTGAGCGTCACTCAGGCGACGCTCTCCCGCGACCTCGACGAGCTCGGCGCGGTGAAGATCCGCAACACGGGCGGCGAACTGATCTACGCGGTCCCCAGCGAGGGCGGCTTCCGCACGCCGCAGGCACCGCTCGGGGAGTCGGCCAAGGAGGAGCGCATGCGGCGCCTCTCCGCCGAACTGCTGATCTCCGCCGAGGCGTCCGCCAACCTGGTGGTGCTGCGCACCCCGCCGGGCGCGGCGCAGTTCCTCGCCTCCGCCATCGACCAGGCGGAACTGCACGCCGTCCTGGGCACCATCGCGGGCGACGACACGCTGCTGCTCATCTCGCGTGACCCGGCCGGCGGCCAGGCGCTCGCCGACCACCTGCTGCGCCTGGCGCAGCGCGAGCGGTAGGGCGCCGAGCGGCAGGGCGCTCCCCGGCGCGGGGCGAGCGGGCGGCCGGGCCGGACGGGCAGGCCCCCCGGGCCGGGTGAGCGGGCGTCAGTAGCGGGTGAGGGCGGTCGGCCCCGACGCCGTGCCGATCGCGATGTGCGGTCGCCGGCCCGGCTCCGCCCACGCCAGGATCCGCTCCATCGCGCGCAGCGGCACCGACACGCACCCCGCCGTGGGGCCGTCGCCGGCGACGTGCAGGAAGATGCCGGCGCCCCGCCCGCGGACGGGGCGTGCGTAGTTGAACCCGGTCACCAGGGCGTGGGCGTACTGCCGCCCGTAGGTGAGGAGGTGCTCGGACTCGGCCGCCCGGCAGTCGGCGGGCAGCCCCTCCACCCAGCGGTTGTACGACCGCGACCGGTTGTCCTGGCACCACCACGAGTCGCGGGTCACGCGGCGGTAGGCGAAGCCCGTGCCCGGCGGGGCGGCCTGGATGCCGAAGGCGTACGGCAGCGAGTACAGGCCCGTGGGCGTGGTCGAGGTGCCCTGCCGGCGCCGCGCCCCGTCCACCAGGCCGTTCGCGCCGAAGCGCGCCGTCGTGGAGCCGGCCCGCGCCCACCGGCCGCCGCGCCGGTCCCACCAGCTCACCGTTCCGGTCGTGGAGCCGGCGTGCGGCGCCTCGGCCGTGATCAGCTGCGTACCGCCCCCGGTGTCGGCCATCCGCGCGGGCAGGGGCGCACCCTCCGCCGGCGGGAGCAGCAGCAGGACGGACGCGAGCACGAGAGCGAGGCGCATGCCGCGGACGCTACGCCGCGCTGCCGCGCCCCGCCCGTACGACGCGTCCGGACGGGCGGCCACCCGCCACCGACCCGGCGTCCCCGGACCCCCCGTGCCCCTTGACCCGTGCCCCTGGGCGACGAGCTGCGTTGACAAAACATACAGGGGTCTGCATAGTTATACCTGTCAGTGAATGCACCGTAAGGAGAAACCCGTGACCGAGCGCGTCGTACTCGCCTACTCGGGCGGACTGGACACCTCCGTCGCCATCGGCTGGATCGCCGAGGAGACGGGTGCCGAGGTCATCGCCGTCGCCGTGGACGTCGGCCAGGGCGGCGAGGACCTGGACGTCATCCGCAAGCGCGCGCTCGCCTGCGGTGCGGTCGAGGCGGAGGTCGCGGACGCCAAGGACGAGTTCGCCGAGGAGTACTGCCTCCCGGCGATCAAGGCGAACGCCCTGTACATGGACCGCTACCCGCTCGTCTCGGCGCTCTCCCGGCCCGCCATCGTCAAGCACTTGGTCGCCGCCGCCGAGAAGCACGGCGCCGGCATCGTCGCCCACGGCTGCACGGGCAAGGGCAACGACCAGGTCCGCTTCGAGGCCGGCATCCAGGCTCTCGGGCCCGACCTGAAGTGCATCGCTCCGGTCCGTGACTACGCCATGACCCGGGACAAGGCGATCGCCTTCGCCGAGAAGGCGGAGCTCCCGATCGCGACCAGCAAGAAGTCCCCGTACTCCATCGACCAGAACGTCTTCGGCCGCGCCGTCGAGACCGGCTTCCTCGAGGACATCTGGAACGCGCCGATCGAGGACATCTACGAGTACACCTCCAACCCGGCCGCGCCGCGCGAGGCCGACGAGGTGATCATCACCTTCAAGGAGGGTGTCCCGGTCGCCCTCGACGGCAAGCCCGTCACCGTCCTGCAGGCCATCCAGCAGCTCAACGAGCGGGCCGGCGCCCAGGGCATCGGCCGGATCGACATGGTCGAGGACCGGCTCGTCGGCATCAAGTCCCGCGAGGTCTACGAGGCCCCCGGTGCCATCGCACTGATCACCGCCCACCAGGAGCTGGAGAACGTCACCGTCGAGCGCGAGCTGGCCCGCTACAAGCGGCAGGTCGAGCAGCGCTGGGGCGAGCTCGTCTACGACGGCCTGTGGTTCTCCCCGCTCAAGCGGGCCCTGGACGGCTTCATCACCGAGGCCAACCAGCACGTCTCCGGCGACATCCGGATGACCCTCCACGGCGGCCGCGCCGTCGTCACCGGCCGGAAGTCCGACGAGTCGCTCTACGACTTCAACCTGGCGACCTACGACACCGGCGACACCTTCGACCAGTCGAAGGCCCAGGGCTTCATCGACATCTTCGCCCTCTCGTCGAAGATCGCGGCCAAGCGCGACCTCGCCTGATCCGCGTCCGCCCGCCACACCGCCTCCCCGTTGATCCCGGCGGGGAGGCGGTCGCACATCCGGCGCGGCGCGTCCCGCGCACCGCCGTCCGGACCGTGCGTCCCGCGCGGTGAATCCCCTGTCCCGAACAGTGCATCCCGAACCGTGCACCACCCCTCGGAGGAGCAAGCAGTGAGCAGCAACAACGGTGACGTCCGGCTCTGGGGCGGCCGTTTCGCCGACGGTCCCGCCGAGGCGCTGGCCAAGCTGTCGGCGTCCGTGCACTTCGACTGGCGCCTCGCGCCGTACGACATCGCCGGCTCCCGGGCCCACGCCCGCGTGCTCCACCAGGCCGGGCTGCTCACCGACGACGAGCTGACGCGCATGCTGGCGGGCCTCGACCGGCTGGAGGCCGACGTGGCCGACGGGTCGTTCACCGGCACCATCGCCGACGAGGACGTCCACACCGCGCTGGAGCGCGGGCTGCTGGAGCGCCTCGGGCCCGACCTGGGCGGCAAGCTGCGGGCCGGCCGGTCCCGCAACGACCAGGTCGCCACGCTGTTCCGGATGTACCTGCGCGACCACGCCCGGATCATCGGCGGCCTCCTCGCCGACCTCCAGGACGCCCTCGTCGGCCTCGCCGAGGCCCACCCGGACGTCGCCATGCCGGGCCGCACCCACCTCCAGCACGCCCAGCCCGTGCTCTTCGCCCACCATGTGCTCGCCCACGTCCAGTCGCTCTCCCGGGACGCGGAGCGGCTGCGCCAGTGGGACAAGCGCACGGCGGTCTCCCCGTACGGCTCCGGCGCCCTCGCCGGCTCCTCCCTCGGGCTGGACCCGGAGGCGGTCGCCAAGGACCTGGGCTTCGAGAACGGCAGCGCGGGCAACTCGATCGACGGCACGGCCTCGCGCGACTTCGTCGCCGAGTTCGCCTTCATCACCGCGATGATCGGCGTGAACCTCTCCCGGATCGCCGAGGAGGTCATCATCTGGAACACGAAGGAGTTCTCCTTCGTGACCCTGCACGACGCCTTCTCCACCGGCTCGTCGATCATGCCGCAGAAGAAGAACCCGGACATCGCCGAGCTCGCGCGCGGCAAGTCCGGCCGCCTGATCGGCAACCTGACCGGCCTCATGGCGACCCTCAAGGCCCTGCCCCTCGCGTACAACCGCGACCTCCAGGAGGACAAGGAGCCGGTGTTCGACTCCTGCGACCAGCTGGAGGTCCTGCTCCCGGCCTTCACCGGCATGATGGCCACGCTCACCGTCAACCGGGAGCGGATGGAGGAGCTCGCCCCGGCCGGCTTCTCGCTCGCGACGGACATCGCGGAGTGGCTGGTGAAGCAGGGCGTGCCGTTCCGGGTGGCGCACGAGGTCGCGGGCGAGTGCGTCAAGGAGTGCGAGGCGCACGGCATCGAGCTCGACCAGCTCACCGACGAGCAGTTCGCGAAGATCTCCGAGCACCTCACCCCCGAGGTGCGGACGGTCCTGAACGTCCCCGGCGCCCTGGCCTCCCGCAGCGGCCGCGGCGGCACGGCCCCCTCCGCCGTCGCCGTCCAGCTCGCCGAGGTCAAGGCCGACCTGGTCATCCAGCGCGCCTGGGCCACCGCCGAGCGGTAACCCCTCCCGTCACAGCGCCGCCGCCCGGTCCGCGAGCGCGCCGAGATCCTCCCCGTATCGGCCCGGTACGGAGGGGGATCGGCGCGCAGCGACCGGGTGGCGGCGTTTCCGGAAAGGGCCGGAGGTCTCCGGAGGCGTTACCCCTCCGGTGAGGCACTCGCATTCCGAATGAGACGTTGATGTCTCACTTGGGGGTATGGTCGTCTCATGACAGTCGATCGTGAGCAGGTGCTGCGCACCGCCGCCGCCCTCCTCTCCCGCAAGGCGACCGCCACCATGGACGAGGTCGCCCGCGCCGCGGGAATCGGCCGCGCGACCCTCCATCGGCACTTCGCCGGGCGGGACGCGCTGGTCAGGGCGCTGGAGTCGCTCGGGATCCAGGAGTTCGAGGCAGCCATCGACCGGGCCCGGTTCGACGACGGCACCGCCGAGGAGGCGCTGCGCCGGCTCATCGCCGGGGTGGAGCCGGTCGCCGGACTGCTCGCCTTCCTCGTCACCGAGAACCAGCTCTTCGAGGGCGACCAGATGAACGAGGGCTGGGCCCGCCTCGACGCCCGGGTCGCCGCGCTCTTCCGGCGCGGCCAGGAGGAGGGCGACTTCCGGATCGACCTGTCGCCGGCCTGGCTCACGGAGGCGCTCTACGGCCTCGTCGGCACCTGCGCCTGGGCGGTGCAGGACGGCCGGGTGGCCGGCAAGGACTTCCAGTACATGATCGCCGAGCTGCTGCTCGGCGGAGCACGCAGGAGCGTGGACAAATGATCCGACCCGCACAGCCGGCCGAGGAATCGGAGGTCGTCAGCCGGCTCGGGCGGTGGCTGGCGCTCGCCGTGCTCGTCCTGGCCGTGCTGCTCGTCGCGGTCGACGCCACCGTGCTCGGCCTCGCGACCCCGTTCCTCAGCGAGGACCTCCGCCCGACCGGTACGCAGCTGCTGTGGATCGGCGACGTCTACTCCTTCGTCATCGCCGGTCTCCTCGTCTCCATGGGCAGCCTCGGCGACCGCATCGGCCGCAAGAAGCTGCTGCTGACGGGTGCCGCCGCCTTCGGCGCCGTGTCGGTGCTCAACGCGTACGCCACCAGCCCCGAGATGATGATCGTGGCGCGGGCGCTGCTCGGGGTCGCCGGTGCCACCCTGATGCCGTCGACGCTGGCGCTCATCCGCAACCTCTTCCACGACCCGCGCGAGCGCAGCCTCGCCATCGGCATCTGGGGAGCCATGGCCTCCGCGGGCGCGGCCGTCGGCCCCGTCGTCGGCGGCTTCCTGCTGGAGCACTTCTGGTGGGGCTCGGTCTTCCTGATCAACCTGCCGGTCATGGTGGTCCTGGTGGTCGTGGGCGCCAAGCTGATCCCCGAGTCCAAGAACCCGGCGCCCGGCCCGTGGGACCTGCCCAGTGTCGCGCTCTCGCTCGTCGGCATGATCGGCGTCGTCTACGCGGTCAAGGAGGCGGCCGCGCACGGCCTGCGCCTCGACATGGCCGTCGCCGCCGTGGCCGGCGCGTCCGCGCTGACCCTGTTCGTGCGGCGCCAGCTCCGGCTGGAGGCGCCCCTGCTGGACATGAGGCTCTTTCACCACCGGGGCTTCTCCGGAGCGGTTCTGGCGGACCTGCTGACCATTCTCGGACTGTCCGGGCTGGTGTTCTTCCTCTCCCAGTTCCTCCAGCTGGTCCAGGGGCGCGAGCCGCTGGAGGCCGGTCTGGCGGAACTGCCCGCCGCCGTCGGAGCCGTGACGGCCGGTCTGGTGGCCGGCGTGGTCGCCCGCCGCTTCTCGGTGCGGTCCGTGGTGTCGGGCGGCCTCGCCGCGGTCGGCCTGGCGCTGGCCGCGCTGACCCTGCTCGACCGGACCACCGGCTACCCGCTGCTCGGCGCGACGCTGCTGGTCGTCGGCGTGGGCGCGGGCTTCGCGTTCACCGTCACCGCGGACGTGATCCTCTCCAGCGTCCCGCGGGAGCAGGCGGGCGCCGCGTCCGCGGTCTCGGAGACGGCGTACGAGCTGGGCGCGGCGCTCGGCATCGCGCTGCTCGGCTCCGTGGTGACGGGCGTCTACAGCGACTTCGTCACGCCGGACGGCGTTCCCGCCGGTACGGCCGCCGCGGCGCACCAATCGCTGGGCGGCGCGGTGGAGGTGTCCGCCGGACTGCCGGACGCGACGGCCGCCGCGCTCGTCACGGCCGCCCAGGACGCGTTCGTCGAGGGCCTGCGCATCGCGGCGGGCGTCGGCGCGGTGGTCCTGCTGGCGACCGCGGTCGCGGCGTGGTTCCTGCTGCGCGGCCAGAAGCTCGCGGACGGCGTGGAGCACCCGTAGGGGGTGTCCGCAAATTCCCGTCTGCCCGGCAACGCCCGGCACGCACGCTCGCTGCGTTGTCGTCGGTCACCCCCGTTGCCCTTCGGGCACGGGAGGTGCCCCCACCGCACGTGGCCGGCTCTTCCGCCTTGCGATCGCACGCACCGGACGCCGCCGGCCCCGCCCTGCGGGCGGACGACGCCACTTCGCGACACCCCCTAGGCCCGCCGCGTGAAACGGCCGGCGCCCCCGTACAGCCGTCCGCTGTACGGGGGCGCCGGCCCACGTGCCGTGTGGCCCTGCGGCCACGGGCCGCTACGCCGCCTTGGCCTTCGTGGCGTACATGTCCACGTACTCCTGGCCCGACAGCCGCATGACCTCGGCCATCACCGAGTCCGTCACCGCCCGCAGCACATAGCGGTCGCGGTCCATGCCCTCGTAGCGCGAGAACTCCATCGGCTCGCCGAAACGCACCGTCACCCGGCCCGGGCGCGGCAGGCCCGCGCCGCCCGGCTGGAGCTTGTCCGTGCCGATCACCGCGAACGGCACCACCGGCGCGCCCGTCATCAGCGTCAGCCGCGCGATCCCCGTACGGCCCCGGTAGAGCCGGCCGTCGGGGGAGCGGGTGCCCTCCGGGTAGATGCCGAACATCCTGCCCTCCTCCAGCACCCGACGCCCGGTCATCAGCGCCGCGACACCGCCGTTCGCGCCGTCGCGGTCCACCGGGATCATGCCGACGCCCGTGAAGAACCAGGCCATGAGCCGGCCCTTGAGCCCCTTGCCCGTGACGTACTCGTCCTTGCCGATGAAGACGACCTGCCGGTCGCAGACGACCGGCAGCACGATGGAGTCGATGAACGTCAGGTGGTTGCCCGCGAGGATGACCGGACCCGTGCCGGGGATGTGCTCGGCGCCCTCCACCCGGGGGCGGAACATCAGGCGCAAGACCGGGCCGAGCACTGCCTTGATGAGTGCGAAGCGGGACAACGAGTCCTCCGACGAAGTAGCCGACCGAGTAAGTGACCAGTACCAGTATGTGCAGGTGAGGACGATACTCGCGGGTCACGTGCCCCCGCACACCGGGTTCACACCGCCGATACACGGTGTTGACCTGTGTTTTCCACCCGTTCGTCGGGGGTCTCCCGTACGTAAGGCCGAATTCCCTACCATCGGCCCCGCTCGATCGTCCGAAAGGACGCCCACGATGCTCGACGACGTACACGAAGGAGCCTCCATGACACAGGGTGCGCGCAGGACCCCGGGCCGGCGGACCGTGCTGGGAGCGGCGGTGCTCGGCCCGGCCGCCGCCCTCGCGGCCGGCGGCGGCACGGCCCACGCCCGGCCGTCCGCCCCCTACCGCGAGCTGCCCGTCCCGGCGGTCATCGCGCACCGCGGCGCCAGTGGCCACCGGCCCGAGCACACCCTCGGCGCGTACCAGCTCGCCCTCGACATGGGCGCGCACGTCATCGAGCAGGACCTCGTCCCCACGAAGGACGGGCACCTGGTCTGCCGCCACGAGAACGACATCACGGGCACGACGGACGTCGCCGACCACCCCGAGTTCGCCTCCCGCAGGACGACGAAGACCGTCGACGGCACGGCCCTGACGGGCTGGTTCACCGAGGACTTCACCCTCGCGGAGCTGAAGACCCTGCGCGCGAAGGAGCGCATCCCCGGCACGCGCCAGGAGAACACCGTGTACGACGGGCGCTGGGCGGTTCCCACCTTCGAGGAGGTGCTGCGCTGGGCGGAGAAGGAGGGCCGCCGCCGCGGCCACCCGGTGTGGCTCCACGTCGAGACCAAGCACCCCACCTACTTCCGCGCGCTGGGCCTCGGCCTGGAGGAGCGGCTCGCGAGGCTGCTGCGGCGGTACGGGCGCGACGGCGCCGACTCGCCGACGTTCCTGCAGTCCTTCGAGCCGACCAGCATGCAGCGGATGGCGAAGCTCGTCCGCACGCCGCGCGTCGTGCTGCTGTGGACGGCGGACGACCGGCCCTGGGACTTCCGCGAGACGGGCGACCCGCGCACGGTGGCCGATCTGATCACGCCCCGGGGCCTGCAGTGGATCGCGTCCTTCGCGCAGGGCATCGGCCCGCTGCTGGACCTCGTCATCCCCCGCGGCGAGGACGGCAGGCTGGGCGAGCCCACCACTCTGGTGCGCGACGCGCACGCCAAGGGCCTGGTCCTCCACCCGTACACGCTGCGCAACGAGAACAGCTTCCTCCCGGCCGACTTCCGGCGCGGTACGGACCCGACGGCGTTCGGGGACGTCTTCGGGGCGTACGAGGCGTACTTCGCGACCGGTATCGACGGCATCTTCACCGACCACCCCGACACGGGGCTGCTGGCGGCGGCGGACTTCCGCAACCGCTGACGCCCACCGGGTCACGCCCGCCGGGTCACGCCCGCCGGGTCGCGGGGGGGGGGGGGGGGGGGGGGGGGGGGGGGGCCGCCCCCGCCCCCCCCCCCCCCCCCCCCCCCCCCCCCCCGACGAGGCGGAGACCGAGCGGCTCAAGGCGCTGTACGAGGCCCTGGTGCCGCACTTCTCGGTGCCCGAGGACCCCGCT